>JAFTBW010000160.1 GCA_017455015.1 Oscillospiraceae bacterium
AAAAGGGCCGCCCGCTCCCCCTCCGTCAGCCGGGCGCAGGGGCAGGCCGGGTCGAACTGCGCCTCCCCCGGCGCGGGGGCGGAGGCGGCGGCCAGGCGCTTCGCCCGGCTGCACCAGCAGGGGTAGGCAAGCCCCAGCTCCCGCAGCTTTGCAAAGGCGGCCTCGTAGTGTTCCGTCCGGGCGCTCTGGGCGAAGGACGGCTGCTCCGGCCAGCCCTCGTCCCAGTCCAGACCCAGCCAGCGCAGATCCCCGGCCAGAGCCTCAATGTATTCCCGCTTGGAGCGGGCGGGGTCCAGATCCTCCAGCCGGAAGATCAGCTTCCCGTTTTGGGCGCGGCAGTCCAGCCATGCCAGCAGCATGGCCAGCAGGTTTCCCAGATGCAGATAGCCCGAGGGACTGGGCGCAAAGCGCCCCACGACACGCTTTTCCATGCCTGTATGATACCATCCCCGCCCCGGAAACGCAAGGCCTCCCCGACTGCGAAACCCGCTCTCTCCGCTTTTTCTCCCGCCCGAGAAATTCGCGGTTGTGCGCAGCGCTTTCCTGTGGTATGATTATTTTACAGACCGGTAGGAGGCAGACCCGTCGACCCGTGCTGAAAGGAGAGCAGCCATGGTCATTCCCACGATCCATATCCGCAGCGAGTACAGCGAGATCCCCCTGCGCATCGCCAAAGGCCATTTCGCCACGAGCCACAGCCACATCAACTACTTTGTCGACATGACCTTCACCAAGCACCGCCTGGCGGAGGCGCGTCAGGCCGCCAGGGAGCTGGCCGTCAAGTTCCGGTCCTCCGAGATCGTGGACACGATCCTCTGTCTCGACGGAACGGAGGTGCTGGGCGCCTGTCTGGCGGAGGAGCTCGTGGAGGAAGGCATCAAGACCGAGAACGAACACAACACGCTCTATGTGGTCACACCCGAGACCACGCCCGGCAACCTGCAGATCTTTCGGGAGAACATCGCGCACCTGATCCGCAACCGCCGCATCCTCATTCTGGCCGCCTCCGTCACCACCGGCAACGCCGTGCAGGAGGCCATCCAGGCTCTGCGCTACTACGGCGGCGTCCCCGTGGGCGTCTGCAGCATTTTTTCCTGCCTGGACGACTGCGGCGGATTCCCCGTCACCACGATTTTCCACGCCAAGCTCCTGGAGGATTACCGCTCCGTCCCCGCCGGACAGTGCCCTCTCTGCAAGGCCGGCGTCAAGCTGGACGCCCTGGTCAACAGCTACGGCATTTCCAGCTTCATGTGAGCTTGCCGAGAGAACCAAAAAGGACCATCCCGATGGGATGGTCCTTTTTGGCGCGCTGGTTGGGATTCGCCTGCGGCCGGGCACGCTGGTTGGGATTCGCTTGCATTTCTTTTTTGCTGCGGGAGACGCAAAAAAGAAATTAAGGTATCGTCCAGTGTTTGCACTGGTCGATGAAAGCCACCTGAGTGGCTTTCGGACATGATTCGAATCCCTTGCAGCGCAAAAATCCCGCAGGCCCGAATGGGCTTGCGGGATTTTTGGCACGCTGTAAGGGATTCGAACCCCTGACCTTCTGGTCCGTAGCCAGACGCTCTATCCAGCTGAGCTAACAGCGCATTTTTACGTGCTCAAGTATATTAGCATAGCCGGAAAGAAAAAGCAAGTCTTTTTTTCAGGTTTTTTCCATTTCTTTGTGAAACGGAATTCTTGCCGCATCGCACAGAAAGGCGCGGAAATTTTCCTGCTTTATTTGTTGAAATTTTCCAAATTATTGCGTATAATAGGACGGCGGTGCGCTCCGAGCGCCCATCGGCGAGAGCCAGCCGCCGGAAAGGGGAACGTGGATGAAAGGTATTTGCGTACACAATGAGATCGGCACGCTGAAAAAGGTGCTGCTGCACCGGCCGGGGAAGGAGCTGCTGAATCTGACGCCGGATCGGCTGCAGGAGCTGCTGTTTGACGACATCCCCTTCCTGCGGGTGGCCCAGCGGGAGCACGATGCCTTCGCCCAGACCCTGCGCGACAACGGCGTGGAGGTGGTCTACCTGGAGGATCTGATGACCCAGGTGCTGGACCAGAACCCCAAGCTGCTGGACCCCTTCCTGCACCAGTGGCTGCAGGAGGGCGGCATCCGCACCCGCCGCTGGCAGGACCGGATTTCCGACTATCTGTGCGAGCATTTTTACGGCAAGGCTCTGGTGGAGAAGACCATGGAGGGCATCACCCTGAAGGAGATGGGCAACGTGAAGGCCTACTCCCTGCAGGACCGGATCGCCCCGCCGGACGATCTGATCGTGGACCCCATGCCCAACCTCTATTTCACCCGGGACCCCTTCGCCTCCGTGGGCGAGGGCGTGTTCCTGAACTGCATGCACTACCCCACCCGCCGGCGGGAGACTATCTACGCCGACTACATTTTCCGCTACCACCCGGACTTCTCCGGCCTGGTCAAGCGCTACTACGACCGGGACATGCACGCCAGCATCGAGGGCGGCGACGTGCTGATCCTCTCGGAGAACACCATCGCCATCGGCATCTCCCAGCGCACCTGCCCCGACGGCATCGAGGCTGCCGCCCGCAACCTCTTCCGGGACGCGTCGTGCCCGGTGCGTCGGATCCTGGCCTTCGACATTCCCCGCTGCCGGGCCTTCATGCACCTGGACACGGTTTTCACCCAGGTGGACCGGGACAAGTTCACCATCCATCCCGCCATTCTGGGGCCGCTGACGGTCTATGAGCTGACCCCCGGCCCGGCGGACAAGGGCGGGCTCTGCCTGCGGCAGATCGACTCCGATCTGGAGCACATTCTGGAGGAAACTCTGGGCGTGGAGAAGGTGGAGCTGATCCCCTGCGGGGGCGACGATCTGATTGCCGCCGCCCGGGAGCAGTGGAACGACGGCTCCAACACGCTCTGCATCGCCCCGGGCAAGATCGTGGTCTACGAGCGCAACGACGTGAGCAACCGGATTTTGCGGGACAAGGGTCTCACCGTGCTGGAGATCCCCAGCGCAGAGCTGAGCCGGGGCCGCGGCGGCCCCCGCTGCATGTCCATGCCCCTGGTCAGAGCCGCGCTTTGATTTAAAGTGGCATATACAGGCCACAGGCCTGTCATTGCGAGCCAGTGCGCACACTGGCGTGGCAATCCGTTTTCCTTTCTCGTGTAAACAGAGACGAACCATCATGCACTATTACGTTTATATTCTCGCCAACGCAACAAACGTAGCTCTTTACATCGGCGTCAACAACGATCTGATCCGAAGGGTGTATGAGCACAGAACCAATGCCGACCCCAAGAGCCATACTGCCCGATACGGCATTCATAAGCTTGTCTATTATGAGGAGACAACGGATGTCAGGGCCGCTATCGGACGGGAAAAACAGCTCAAGAGTTGGAATCGGGCACGAAAAAATAAGCTGATTGGGAGCCTTAATCCCAGCTGGACTGATTTATACGACGGCCTGCTGTGAGTGACGATTGAGAGATGCGGATTGCCACACCAGTGACATCGGTCACTGGTTCGCAATGACATGCCGGGGCGGCCCCCGCTGCATGTCCATGCCCCTGATCAAAGCCGCGCTGTGAGCAGGAACGAAAAGAGAAAAGTGAAAAGCTATGGTGTCCCGCTTCGCGGGACGGATTTGAATCAGTCGGCGGAGCCGACACAATCACTCTTCACTCTTCACTCTT
>JAFTBW010000161.1 GCA_017455015.1 Oscillospiraceae bacterium
GAAGCAGAACTGGGCAAACTGGCCGGCGTGGAGGACAACGTAAACGTGGACGCACGCTCCGCCACATTCACCGTACCCGAGGAGGCCGCGGAATTCGTAGCCCGCACCGGTGTCGACTCCCTGGCCGTCGCCATCGGCACCAGCCACGGCGCTTACAAGTTCACCGCCGCCCAGTGCACCCGGGACGAAAACGGCAAGCTGGTCCCGCCCCCGCTGCGCTTCGACATTCTGGAAGAGGTCTCCAAGCGCCTGCCCGGCTTCCCCATCGTGCTCCACGGCTCCTCCAGCGTGCCCCAGGAGTTTGTTGAGAAGATCAACAGGTTCGGCGGCAAGATGCCCGACGCCGTCGGCATCCCCGAGGAGCAGCTCCGCAAGGCCGCCACGATGTCCGTCTGCAAGATCAACATCGACTCCGACCTTCGTCTGGCCCTGACCGCCAGCATTCGCGAGCACTTCGCCGAGCACCCCGACCACTTCGACCCGCGCCAGTACCTGACCCCGGGCCGCGCCGCCATCAAGGAGATGGTCAAGCACAAGCTGGTCAACGTCTTGGGCTGCAACGGCAAGGCCTGACCCGATATGCCATCCCTGTTTCTCCGCCCGGAGGGTTTTCCCTCCGGGCTTTTTCATCCGTTCGCAGTTGTCTATTTATGCCCTCCCTGAAAGGGAGGGCTTTAAAAGTACCATGCATGGACAGCAGTGCTGCATATAAGTGGAAACGCTTTTCCGGTTGATCCGGCTTAGGCGATTTCCAGAACTTCTCTCTGGATTTTGTCGGGAAAGGCCGGTATAATGGAGCGAGAGTACAGAAAAAGGGGGAGATGGCATCCCATGGCCTATATTGCGATGCGCCTTTACCGGGGCGTGCAGCTCACCGACAGCGCGGCCCGGCTGCTGGTGGGCTATGCCCGGCGCAGGGCGGGACGGAAGCCCTGGGGGGTACTGGGGCTGGACATTTATTCCGGCGGCGGGGAAACGCTGCTCATCGCCCGTCCCACCGCCGCCGTTGCCGTACATATCGCCGATTACGCCCTGCCGGCGCTGTGCAAGTATCTGCCTGACTGAAGCCCTTGTTTTCCCAGCGTCATGCCCCTCTCCCCTTTGGGGAGGGGGGCATGACGCTTCGATCGCAGGTTATTTCCCCGCCTCCGCCTCTTCGATCATGGCAAGCGCGCCGTAGATCACGGAATCGTCCCCCAGGGCGGCGGTGGTCAGCTCCACCGTGGTGCGGATGGAGGGCATGCAGTAGCGGTCCACCTGGGCGATGATCTTCTCCAGGAAGATGTTTCCCACCGCCTCGATGACGCCGCCGCCGTAGAGCACCAGATCCGGGCTGAAGGTGTTGATGAGGTTGCCGGTGGCCACGGCCAGATAGTGGCAGGCCCGCTCGACCGCCTCCGTCGCCAGCGGGTCGTTGGCGGCCAGGGCCTGCTTGAGCCGTTTGCTCTTGAAGACGCCGTCCTTCACGTTCTCCGCCAACAGGCTGGGCCTGCCCCGGCGGGTCTGCTGGCGGATGTAGTCGCTGATGCCCTGCTTGCTGGAAAAAGCCTCCAGGCAGCCGCGCTGGCCGCAGTTGCACATCGGTCCCTCCGGGTCCAGCACCATGTGGCCGTACTCCGCAGCCTTGAACTGGTGGCCGGTGTACAGCTCCCCGTTCAAAATCAGGCCGCCGCCCATGCCGGTACCCACAAACAGGCCCACGATGTTCCGATACCCCCTGGCAGCGCCGTGCCTGTACTCGCCCAGCACACCCACGTTGACGTCGTTGCCGATGTAGAACGGAACGCCGAACTTCTCCTCCAGCGGGGTGCGGATGTCGTAGTTCCGCCAAGGGAGGTTGGGGGAGAAGAGCACGATGCCGTCGGCCTGATCGATCACGCCGGGAGCCCCGGCGGCGATGGCGTGGATCTTTTTCTTCTCAATGCCGGAGGAATCGATCATCTCCTGCACCACGCTGATGATGACCTGCTCCACGTTCTCCGTGTTCTCTCCGCTCTCCTTGGTCTTCTTTTTCAGCCGGAACACCTGCTCCATGTTCTCGTCGAAGATGGCGCCCAGCACCTTGGTGCCGCCGATGTCCAGACAGATGTTGTAGCTCTTTGCCATTGCGCTTTCCCTCCCTGATTTTTGATTCCAGTCTTGCTGTTTATACCATACTTGTTGTATTGAGCACCCGGATCACCTTCCACGCGCCGTCTGAGCGCTGGAAGACGAACAGATAGCCGTTGCTCTCATCGCTGCCCGTCATGGTGAAGTCCACCTGGGCGGTAAAGCAGTCCTCGGAGTACCGCAGCACCGGCCCCAGGGTCACGCTGGCCGGATTTGTGTCCCGGTTCTTGACCCAGTAGATGGAGTCCAGCGCCCGCTTGGCCCGGTCCGCGGCCTCGGAGCCGTCGCGGACGTATTGCAGGTACCGGGCATAGTTGCCGTACAGGTCGTAGCCCCGGTTGCCGAGATAGGCGATATAGGCGTCGAATACCTGCAATATGTAATCCGAAAGCTCGCTCCGGAGCCCCTCGTCCGGCAGCAGGGAGTATGTCCAGCGCTCCTCCGTCTCCTGGGCGGGCTCCTGGGCCACGCCGTCGGAGCCCCTGGCCAGCACCGCGGGACGGGCTACCAGTCCGGTGACGCGATAGGTGACGAACTCCGGCACGGCGGAGAGCACGTCCTCGATGCCGTCAAAGGCGTCGATGGCCTCGCTTGTCATCTCGCTGTTTTCCGCGGTGAGCGTCACGCCGTTGACGCTGACGGTCAGCTCCGACGGGGCGCAGATCTCATAGTCCCGGGTCAGGGGAGGATAGTAGTAGCTGCTGCCCGTGGAATACGCCAGCTCCAGCGGCTCCCCCGCGGCGTCCGTGACCGTCAGGCCGTCCACCGTGAACAGACGGTTCAGGGTGAATTTGGCAAGCCCCGGCAGGTCCAGAGACGCCTCCAGCGGCCCCAGGGTCAGGGGCTGGGCGTCGGGCTGCACCGGCGTGTCGTCGGGGATGGGGACGCCGTTCACCGTCAAAACCGCGTCCACCGGGGCGTAGACCGCCAGATGGCTGTCCACCACGCTGACCAGGTCGATCACCCAGCCGTGGCGGCCGTATTTCAGCTCCTCCCCCGGCGCCAGCGCGGCGGTGAGCATGGTCTTGCCGCCGAAGCGCAGGCCGTAGACCGGCTCCTCGTCCGTATAGCGGTCCAGCTTTTTGTAGTAGTCCACCTGCGTAAAGTCCAGGGTGTCCAGATAGCTCTCCCCCACGCCGAAGCGCCGGAGCATCTCCCGCCAGTAGGCCGTATCCGCGCCCTCCAGCCAGGCGTCCATCACCCGGTAGGGCAGGGACTGCTCGTACACGTCCAGCCGCTGCCACACATAGTACAGCGCCCCCGTCACGATGGCGAGAAACAGCACCACATAGAGCCAGTAGCCCAGCCAGAAGCGGCTTTTCCGGGGAGCGGGGGCGGCGGTCCAGGAGGTGTCCGCGCTGCGGTAGTTCACCACGGCCACGGGGGGCTTGGGCGGGGGCGGGACTTGGGTAAACTCCACCCGGTCCTCCCGCTGCCGGGGCTTGGGGGGAGCTTGCCGGGGCGTCTCCGCCCGGGACGGTTCCGGCTGCGGCGCTTTGGACTGCGGGCGGCCGCGTCCGGTATTTCCAAACAGCTTCATGTCTCTCCGCCCCCCTCTCAGCGCCGCACCAGGAAGGCGGTGGGCAGCGGCCTTGCCCCGATCACCGAGGCGCTGACGTTCATGGTCTCCCCGTCAAAGATCATCTGGGTGGAGCTGCCGCCGTCCAGGTTGGCGGCGTTGACCGCTCCGTACTCCAGGAAAATGCTGATCAGGTCCTCATAGGTGGCTCCCAGGCTGGTGACCTGCCGGCCGTCCACCACCAGAAGCAGCACCGCGCCGTCAGCGCGCTGGCCGATGGCGGTCCGCGGGTTCACGCTGCTGGCGGTGATCTCGCTGCCGGTCATGGCTTCGCCGTTGACGATCAGCGCCGGTCCGAAGGAGCAGGCCCAGCGGATGTCCCGGTCCTTTGCCTCCTGCCCGCTCATGCGCCCCACGTGGAGCACACCGGCCCCGTCAAAGCCGATCACCGTACTCACGGTCCCGGCGCCGCCGTAGGTCATGACGCCGTCGGAGATGACGATGCCGTCCGGCGTGCCGCCGGTGCCGGTGCCGTTGGGGTCATAAAAGCCGCCGGCGTTGATCCCCGCCAGGGCGTCGTACTTGTCCACCATCTGCTGCAGGGTCAGACCCACGCCGCCGAAGGTGTCCGGGGTCCCCACGAACACCCGGAACGGGTCGTCCACGATCAGCAGCACGCCGCGGTAGTTGGCCCCGGTGATGCCGATGAGCTCCACGCCGTCCCCGTCGTCCTCCGTGCCGGAGGCGGCGTCGCCGTCTCCCTCCTCCGGAGCGGAGCCGTCATGGCGGGCGGTGGCGGAAATTGTTACCAGGGAGGTATCGGTCTGCTCCGTCTCCGTCACCGTCTCCTTGTAGCGCATGATCTCATCCACCCGCTCCGCGCTGAGGAACAGGTCCGGGATGAAGCCGATGGCGCTGGTCTCCTTCAGGGAACGGGTCAGCAGCTCCTGGGCGCTGGGGGACGGGCCGCGCAGCACCACAAACACCAGCCCCACGGCGGCGATGGCCACCAGCAGGACGGTGGTAAACAGGACCAGGACGGCGTGTCCGACGGTCCGCAGGGGATTTCTCTGTCTCATGGCGGATTTCCTTTACCGTTGTTCTGTCCGTCACCCCCCGGAGGAAGAAGGCCAGCCGGGAAATGGCGTCTCCCGCTTTACAAAGCGCAAAAAAAGCGGTATACTGCATTATACTGTTTTTTTCGGGAAAACACCAGCACAAATCCCTGGCAAGGAGGCGAGGACATGGAAAAAGGCGTGGGACCGTCGGACATCCGGGAGCGTATCGACGTGGTGCTGCCCTCTCTGAACCCCTCGGACAGATTTGACGCCGTGGTGGACGGACTCATAGCGGCGGGGTTCCGGCACATCGTCATCGTGGACGACGGCAGCCGGGACGACTGCAAGGCCCATTTCCGCCGGGCGGAGGAGTACCCGGAGTGCGCCGTCCTGACCCACCCGGTGAACCGGGGCAAGGGCGCGGCGCTGAAGACCGCTTTCGCCTGGATTCGGGACAACCGGCCCGACAGCGCGGGGGCCGTGACCATAGACGGGGACGGCCAGCACCTGACGGAGGACATCCTCCGCTGCGCCGAGGCCCTGGAGGAAAACGCGCTGGTGCTGGGCAGCCGGGATTTCTCCGGCGAACAGGTCCCCGCCAGAAGCCGCATGGGGAACCGCATCACCTCCCTGGTGTTCCGGCTGCTGTGCGGCATGCGCGTCAGCGACACCCAGACCGGCCTGCGGGCCTTTCCCGCCAGCCTGCTGCCCCGGATGCTCCTGGTCCGGGGGGAGCGCTTCGACTACGAGACCAATATGCTGCTGGAGCTGGGACGCCGGGGCGTGAAGCTGAAGGCCGTCGCCATTCAGACCGTCTACGAGGACGGCAACGGGGAGAGCCACTTCCGGCCCGTGGTGGACTCCATCCGCATCTACCGCTTTATCCTGCTCTACGCCCTCTCCTCCCTGGCCGGGTCCCTGGCAGACCTCTTTGCATTCTATGTGTTCCGGCGGCTGCTGGACAAGTACGCCCCCGGCGTATCCGACGCTTTTGCCGTGACCATCGCCACCGCGGGGGCAAGGGCCATCTCCTCTTTTCTCAATTTCAACCTGAACCGGGAGGTCGTATTCCACGGCCGGGGCAGCTACGGCAGGGCCATGCTGCGCTACTACTGCCTCTGCGTTCCCCAGATGCTGGTCTCCGCAGGTCTGGTGGCCCTGCTGGCAAGGCTGGCAGGCACCGGCGCAAGCATCCTGACCACCTGCATCAAATTCGTGGTGGACACGGCGCTGTTCTTCGTCTCATTCCGCATCCAGCAGCGCTGGGTGTTCCGGGAGCGCCCGGAGGACGGCGGCGCGCAGCGGTAAGATAATATGAAGTGACCCCAGCACTTGCAAAACGTGGATTTACCTGTCATACTGGTCATGAGAAACGCCAAGTAGGATAGGGATTACCACATACAAGGAGGAGTCACCATGACAAGTATAACCTATATTGGGATGGA
>JAFTBW010000162.1 GCA_017455015.1 Oscillospiraceae bacterium
AAATCCCCGCGCACGTTTGGCGGCAAATTTTGCGCCCGCCTGCGTTGCAAAAACCTTGAAATACACAAAGTATTCCTGCGGTTTTTGCGCCTTGGCGGACACAAAATTTGCTCGCCAAAGAGCCCACGTTGATTTCATCAGCGCTTCCTTAACGGGCAAACAGATCGCCAAATCGGATTTACGAAAGCAGGAAGAACGCAATGCCTGAGATTCAAATACTCTCTCCGCATCTGGCGGATATGATCGCCGCCGGCGAGGTGGTGGAGCGTCCCGCCAGCGTGGTGAAGGAACTGATGGAAAACTCGATAGACGCCGGGGCAAAGAGCATCACCGTGGAGATTCGGGGCGGCGGCATGTCTCTGATCCGGGTGACGGACGACGGCTGCGGCATGTCGCCGGAGGACGCGGGGGTGGCCTTTTTGCGCCACGCCACCAGCAAGCTGCGTTCCGAGCGGGACCTGGAGGGCATCTCGACCCTGGGCTTCCGGGGCGAGGCGCTGGCCGCCATCTCCGCCGTGAGCCGCATTGAACTGCTTACCCGGCAGACCGGGGCGGAGGAGGGGACGAGGGTGACTCTGGAGGCCGGAGAGATCCAGGAAATGGGCCCTGCGGGATGCCGGACCGGTACGGACATGCTGGTGCGGGACCTGTTCTACAACACCCCCGCCCGGCAGAAGTTCATGCGCAGTGACCGGGCGGAGAGTGCCGCCTGTCTGAACGCGGCCATGCGCTGCGCCCTGGGCCATCCGGAGGTCTCCGTCCGGATGCGCAAGGACGGGGAGGAGCAGTTCTTCTCTCCGGGGGACGGCAAACAGGAGACCGCCGTCTACACCCTGCTGGGCAGGGATGTGGCCCAGGGGATGCTCAAATGCGCCGGGGAGATGGACGGCATTGGCCTCACCGGCTTCGTCTCCGCTCCGCACGCCGGCCGGGGGAGCCGGAATTTGCAGCACTTTTTCCTCAATGGCAGGCCGTTTCGCTCTCTGACGGTGCAGTCGGCCCTGGAGCAGGCCTATCGGAACAATCTGCTCACGGGACGGTTTCCCGCAGCCGTGCTGTATCTGACCCTGGGCTGTCACAGGGTCGACGTCAACGTCCACCCCACAAAGCAGGAGGTGCGCTTCTCCGAGGAGAAAAAGGTGTTTGACACCGTTTACGCAGCGGTCCGCGCCGCCCTGGAGGAGCGGGAGGGACCCAATACAGCTCCCCTGCGCCTGCCGGAACAGCCCCGGGAGGCCAAAGCCAAACCGAAACCGGACTTTTTCCAGAGCATGAGCGCCGCAGAATTCCGGGGCAGGGGACAGGGGGAGCAGCCTCCCCGCCGCCCCCAGAGTCCGGCGCAGATGTCCTTTTCCCTGCCGGAGGGGAGGACCGCGCTGCCTCCGCTGCGGCAGGAGCGGCTGCCCTATGCCTCCTCCCATCCGGTACCCAAGCCGGAGATCCCCCGGGAAAAGCCGCCGGAGAGAACGGAAACGGCGGACCCGGGACCGGCGCCTGCCGATGTCCCGGAACCGGCGGCAATTCCGGAACCGGCGGGGGAGAGCGGTCCCGCCGTCCCTGACCCGGAAAAGCCGGAACCGCTGCAGGACACGGCAGCGGCGGAGACGCCGGATTTCCCCCGGTTCCGGGTGATCGGCGAGGCGCTGGATACCTATATCCTTGTGGAGACGGAGGAAAACCTGCTGCTCATCGACAAGCACGCCTGTCACGAGCGGCTGAATTTTGACCGGCTCAAGGCGGGTCTCGGGCCGGAGAGCAGCCAGACTCTCCTGACTCCCATCACCTGGTCCCCGGGCGGGGAGATCGCCGAGCTTTTGGAGGAAAACCAGGCGCTTTTGGAGGAGGCCGGCTTCGAGACGGAGCGCTTCGGAGAGGATGGGGTGATTCTGCGGGCCGTACCCATGGATCTGCAGGGCGGCGAGCTGGCAGCTCTGGAGGAAATTGCAGAGTTTTTGCGCCGCGGCCGTCCGGAGGACCGGCGGGACGCGATATTGCGCTCTGTGGCCTGCAAGGCGGCCATCAAGGCCGGTTCCCGGTCAGAGCCTGCGGAGCTGGAGGCCCTTGCCGCCCGGGTGGTCAGCGGAGAGCTGCGCTACTGCCCCCACGGCAGGCCCGTGGCCGTGCGTCTGACCAGGGATGAGCTGGACAGGCAGTTCAAGCGGATCGTATGAAAGAAGTGGAAAAAACGCCCCGGCGGGTGCTGGTGATCACCGGCCCCACCGCCGCTGGCAAGACCGCCCTGGGGGTGGAGCTGGCGCTGCGGCTGGGCGGAGAGGTGATCTCCGCCGATTCCATGCAGCTCTACCGGGGCATGGACATCGGCACCGCCAAGGTCCGCCCGGAGGAAATGAGAGGCGTACCGCACCATCTGATCGACGTGGCGGAGGCTTGTGAAAACTGGTCCGTCTCCCGCTGGACGGACGCCGCCGCTGCGGCTGCGGAGGACATTTTTTCCCGCGGGCACGTGCCTGTGATCGTGGGAGGCACCGGGCTGTACATCGATTCCCTGCTCTCCGGCAGGGATTTCGCCCCCGCGCCGGGGGACATGGCCCTCCGGGATTCCCTGAGCCGGGAGTACGACGCCGTCGGCGGAGAGGCGTTTCGGGAAAAGCTCCGCGCCGTGGACCCGGAACGGGCGGAGAAGCTTGCCCCCGCCGACAAAAAGCGGCTGGTCCGCGCCTTGGAGATCTACCGCCTCACCGGACAGACCGCCACGGAGCACGACCGGCGCACCCGCGCGCTGCCCCCGCGCTGGCCGTCAATGCGCATCGGGGTCAGCTTTGCCAGCCGGGAGGACCTGTACCGGCGGATCGACAGGCGGGCGGACACCATGCTCCGGGAAGGCCTTCTGGCGGAGGTGGAGGCGCTGCTGGCGTCGGGTACGGATGAAAAGAGCACCGCCATGCAGGCTATCGGCTACAAGGAACTGGCGTCTTTTTTGCGCGGGGAGCGCACACTGGAGCAGGCGGCGGAGGACATCCGCCGGGAGTCCCGCCGCTACGCCAAACGGCAGCTCACCTGGCTGCGCCGGGACAGGGAACTGCACTGGCTCCTCTGGGAGGGGGACAGCCCGGATACCGCCGCAGGGGCGGAGTATATCCTTGCCCTATGGCGGGGGCAAGACCCCGGATAATTCACACACAGAGCGCTGTTTCGACTTTTTTCTCGCACCGGAATGTGTAGAATAACGGCGTATCGCAAAGATACGCCAATACGAGAAAAGGAGTCGAAACACATGCAAAAGACACCGAACTATCAGGACCAATTTCTCTCCGCCGCCCGGCGGGAAAAATGCGTCGTCACCGTTTTTCTGATGAACGGCTTCCAGATGCGGGGCGTGATCCGGGGCTTTGACAGTTTTGTGGTCATGGTGGAGAGCGAGGGCAAGCAGCAGATGATCTTCAAGCACGCGATTTCCACCGTGGTCCCGCCCAGACCCCTGGACCTGAACGGGGAGGAAGCGTAAGGAAACAAGGGGGAACATACCGGCCGCCATGAGACGTACCGACAGACTGACAAAGCTGACCGCCGCGCTGCTGTTTCTGGCGCTGCTGGCCTATTTGGGGGTGTATGTGTTCCGGGCGCTGCGCTCCGCCACCGTGACCGCCCAGGCCGTGGACGCGGAAATGACGGCGGTGGTCAACGCCTCCGGGCTCCTGGTCCGGGAGGAACGGGTCCTCACCAGTGCCTGCCGCTATGTCGATGTGACAGCGGCGGAGGGAGCCAGGGCGGCGGCGGGCAGCGTGCTGGCCTCCGCCTCTGACCGGGAGGAGGCGCTCAAACGGAACGAGCGGATCCGGGAACTGGAAACGGAGCTTGCACGGATCAGCTCGGTGCATGAGGCGGCGGAAGCGGCCGGAGACCCCGCTTCCCGGGCGTCTTTCCTCAATGCTTCCGCCGCCGGGCTGGCCGCGGCGGCGGCGCGGCACGATCTCGGGGCGCTGGATAAGAGTCTGGTGCAACTGGAGACGCTGCTGCTGCCGGCGGAGGGCTGGGACCATTCGCCGGAGCGGCAGGCGGCGCTGGAGCAGGAGCTCTTTTCCCTGCGGAGCGCGAGCGAGGCGGATGTGCTCCGCGCTCCCGTGTCCGGCGTGTTCTCCAGGGAGGTGGACGGCTACGAGCATCTTGTCCCCTCCCTGTTGGAGGATCTGACGCCCTCCGGCCTCCGGAGCCTGACCGATTCACGTCTTTCGCCGGACCCTTCGGCCTACGGCAAGCTGGCGGAGGATTACCGCTGGTACCTTGCCGCGGCGGTCTCCGCAGATGACGCCGCCCTTTTAGAGCCGGAGTGCGCGGTGACCCTGTCCTTTGGACGTTACCTTTCCCGCTCTGTCAGCGCCAAGGTGGTCAGCGTCAGCGAGCCGGAGGGCGGAACCGCGGCAGTTGTATTCCTGGCGGACACCTGTCTGTCGGAGACCCTGCCCCTGCGGACGGTCTCCGTTCAGGTCCGGCTCGGAACCAGCAGCGGGGTCCGCGTCCCCTCCCAGGCGGTGCGGACGGATGAGGAAACCGGAGAGCGCTATGTGTGGGCCGTCACCGCCCGGGTACTGGAAAGGAAAACCGTGGAACCGCTGTATACGGGCTCGGACTATACCATCGTGCGCCGGGATACGGGTCCCGATGCGCTGCGGGCGGGCAACACCGTTGTGGTCTCCGGCGAGGACCTGTACGTGGGCAAGGTAATGAGCTGATGATATTGCCCTGGAACAGAAACTGACAGAAACAGAGGAATGGGAAATATGAGCATTGCGGAAAACATTTGCAGGATTCGGGAGAACATCGCCGCCGCCGGCGGCGGCAGGAAGGTGTTTCTGGTGGCCGCGACAAAAATGAACGGCGCGGAGGCGGTCCGGGAAGCGGTGGCGGCCGGGGTGGACGCCTGTGGGGAAAACCGGGTCCAGGAATTTCTGGAAAAGGACGCTCTGAACGCCTATGCGGGCGCACCGCGGCACCTGATCGGCCATTTGCAGCGCAATAAGGTGAACAAAATCGTGGGCAGGGTGGAGCTGATCCAGTCCGTGGACAGTGCGTCTCTTCTGGCGCTCATCGACCGCCGCGCCCGCACGCTGGGGATCGTGCAGGATATTCTGATAGAGGTCTCCATCGCGGGCGAAGTGCAGAAGTCCGGAGCGCCCCTGGCAGAATTGCCAAAAATCATGGATGCGGCAGCCCAAAGTCCCGGCATTTGCGTGCGCGGATTGATGTGTATTCCTCCAATTTCCACCAATGAAGGGTCCAACCGGCCATATTTTGCAGCGATGCGGAAGCTTTTTGTTGACAATCAGAACAAAAAGTGTGATAATATTACAATGGATTATTTATCCATGGGAATGACGGACGATTATCAGGACGCCATCCTGGAGGGCGCGAACATGATCCGGGTCGGGACCGGTATTTTCGGCGCGCGCTCTTATCCCGCATTGGAGGCATAGAAATGAGCTTTTTTGAAGAACTGAAGAAGCTGACAAAGCCATATGACGAGGATGAGGAGGATTATGAGGACGAGATCGCGGAGCAGCCGGTCCGGCAGCGCTCCCGGTCAGGCGTGTTTTCCTCCTTTGGCGGCGAGACGGAGGAAAACCGGACTTCCAAGCCGCAGCAGAGCGCAAAATCTGCCCGCCCGAAGGAGGGAAAGGTAGTTTCTCTGGGCGGGGATCAAAATATGCAGGTGGTGCTGATCAAGCCGGAGCGCTTTGAGACGGCTGCGGAGGCGGCGGATCACCTGCGGGACAACCGCGCAGTTTTGCTGAATCTGGAGTCCACACCCAGGGACGTGGTGCGCCGGCTTGTGGATTTCCTCTCGGGCGTCACCTACGCCATCAACGGGAATATTCGCCGTGTGGCCTCCAACACCTACATTATCACGCCGCCCAACGTGAATCTGGTGGGAGATCAGCTTGAGGAGCTGGAAAACGGCGGGATGTACTATTAAGAAGAATGATCCAAAATACATAGAGATAGGGGATTTCAAATTATGATCACACCGCAGGATATTCGGGAAAAGACATTTGAAAAAGCGGTTTTCGGAGGCTACGACATGGCCACCGTGGACACGTTCATGGAGGAGGTTGCCAACGATCTGGCCCTGCTGATGAAAGAAAACGGCGTACTCAAGGGAAAGATGAAGGTGTTGGTGGATAAGGTAGAGGAATACCGCGGCAACGAGGACGCTCTGCGTATGGCCATGCTCTCCGCCCAGCGCCTGGGCGGCCAGATCGAGAAAGAGTCCAAGGACAAGGCGGACGCCATCATCAGCGACGCCAAGCGGGAGGCTCAGCGGATCATTGAGGAGGCAACCTACGAGTCCAAGGCGGAAAAGCTCCGTTTGGAGGAGGCCAAGAGCGTCAGCGCAAAGTTTATCGACAGCATGGATATGCTTTGCCACAGGCAGTTGGAGTTTTTGGCGAAGATGAACGAGCTGGATTTCATCCAGCAGCTCCGCCGGGACAATGCCGCGTCCGCTTCTCGCGCCGCCCAGCCCGAAGCCTCTCCCGCGGTTCCCGCCGCGCCCGCCGCAGCTCCTGAGGAGGCCCCGAAGATTCATGAGGCGGTCAAGGTCATCGGAGAGACCGTCGCAAAGGTGATGGACGAGCCCGTGGTAAACGTCCGGCCGGAGATGAGCGGCGAGGTGGTGGAGGACGAGCGCCCCACCCGCAGCTACAACATCGTTACCGACCCCGACGATCTGATCGACCGGCCCGCCTCCCTGGCGGACGACGGAAAGTGATCCCGTTATTCCGGAAAAAAGAGACAAATTGGAGAATGAAACTGAAATGGCCAAAGACTATAACAATACCCTGAACCTTCCGAAAACCGATTTTCCCATGCGGGCCGGTCTCCCCAAGCGGGAGCCGGAGATGCTTGCCCGCTGGGAAAAGGAGGACATCTACCACGAGCTGTTGAAGAAAAACGAGGGGAAGCCCCTGTTCTCCCTCCACGACGGGCCTCCCTTTTCCAACGGGAACATCCACATGGGCACCGCTCTGAACAAGGCCCTTAAGGATATCATCACCCGTTCCTACGCCATGCGGGGCTACTACACCCCCTACATCCCCGGCTGGGACAACCACGGCATGCCCATTGAGAGCGCCATCATCAAGGAGCAAAAGCTCAACCGCAAGGCCATGAGCATCCCGGATTTCCGCTCCGCATGTCAGGCTTATGCGGAAAAGTATGTCCAGATCCAGATGCAGTCCTTCAAGCGCATCGGCGTGGTGGCGGACTGGGAACACCCCTACAAGACCATGAACCCCTCCTTTGAGGCGGAGGAGGTCAAGGTCTTTGGAGAAATGTATAAAAAGGGCTATATCTACAAGGGCTTCAAGCCCGTGTACTGGTGCCCAAAGGACGAGACTGCCCTGGCGGAGGCGGAGATCGAGTACCAGGACGACCCCTGCACCACGGTGTACGTGCGCTTCCCCCTGGAAGATGATAAGGGCAAGCTTCAGCACCTCGACCGCGGCAGGCTCTCCGTACTGATCTGGACCACCACGATCTGGACCCTGCCCGGCAACCTGGCCATCGCCCTGAACCCCGCGGACAGCTATGCCATTGTGCGGGACAAGGCCACCGGCGAGCTGTTCCTGCTGGCCGAGGCGCTGGTGGACAAGGTCATGGCCGTGGGCGGCGTGACGGATTACGAGACGCTGGAAACCCATCCGGGCAGCTTTTTCGAGGGGATGCTGGCCCGGCACCCGTTCCTGCCCAAGACAAGCCTGATGTGTACGGCGGACTATGTCACGATGGAGAGCGGCACCGGCTGCGTCCACACGGCCCCCGGCTTCGGCGCGGACGACTACAACACCTGCCTGCGCTACGGTATTGAGATGGTGGTGCCTGTGGACGACCGGGGCCGTCACACGGACTATGCCGGCAAGTACACCGGAATGTCCACCGCCGAGAGCAACCCCGTGATTCTGGCGGATATGCGGGAGAGCGGAATGCTTTTTGCCAGCGAGGACATCATCCACAGCTATCCCCACTGCTGGAAGTGCAAGGGAGAGATCATCTTCCGCGCCACGCCCCAGTGGTTCTGCTCGGTGGACGCCTTCAAGGAGGAGGCCTGCCGCGCCTGTGACGACGTGCGCTGGGTGCCGGAGTGGGGCGTAGACCGCATCAAGAGCATGGTGCGCGAGCGCAGCGACTGGTGCATCTCCCGCCAGCGGAAATGGGGACTTCCCATCCCCGTGTTCTATTGCCCGGACTGCGGCAAGCCCATTGTCACCGACGAGACCATTCAGGCCGTTTCCGAACTGTTCGGCAAAGAGAGCAGCAACGCATGGTTTGCGAAAGAGGCGGGCGAGATCCTGCCCCGGGGCTTCGTCTGCCCCCACTGCGGCGGAAAGGGCCCATTCACCAAGGAGGAGGACACCCTGGACGGCTGGTTCGATTCCGGCTCCAGTCACTTTGCCTCCATGCAGCGGGATCAGGGCTTCTGGCCCGCCACCGTGTACCTGGAGGGGCTTGACCAGTATCGCGGCTGGTTCCAGTCCTCGCTGCTCACCGCCGTCGGCGCGCTGGGCAAGGGAGCGCCTTTCAAGGAGTGCATCACCCACGGCTGGACCGTGGACGGCCAGGGCCGCGCCATGCACAAATCCCTGGGCAACGGCGTGGACCCCAACGAGGTGATGAATAAGTACGGCGCAGACGCCCTCCGGCTCTGGGCCGCCGGCGCGGACTATCATGCGGATATGCGCTGCTCTGACGAGATTTTCAAGCAGATCAGCCAGAATTATCTGAAATTCCGGAACACCGCCCGCTATTGCCTGGGCAATCTGGACGGCTTCGATCCCAACGAGCTTGCCGCCCCGGAGGAGCTGGAGCCTCTGGATCGCTGGGCCATCTCCCGGCTGAACGCACTGATTCAAAAGTGCTTCACAGCCTACGACAACTATGAGTTTCTGGCCGTAACCCACGCCGTCAACGACTTCTGCGTGGTGGATATGTCCAACTTCTATCTGGACGTGATCAAGGACCGGCTCTATTGCGAGGACAAAAACGGCGCGCGCCGCCGCGCCGCGCAGACCGCTCTGTTCCTGATCCTGGACACCATGACAAGGATCATGGCCCCCATTCTCTGCTTCACCTGCGACGAGATCTGGCAGGCCATGCCTCACCGGACGGAGGACGACCGGCGCAACGTGCTGTTTAACGACATGCACACTCCCTTTGAGCGCTATGCCCTGACCGAGAGCGAGGAGCGCTGGACAAAGCTGCTCTCTCTGCGGGACGATGTGAACGCCGCCCTGGAATCTGCCCGGGCGGAGAAGAAACTGGGCAAGAGCCTGGAGGCGGAGGTCCTGCTGTTCGCGGATGACCCCTCTGCCCTGCCTGTGTTCTCCGAGGAGGAGCTGGCGGAGCTGTTTATCGTCTCCCGGGTGGAGCGGAGCGCGGACGGTACGCTGCTGGCCCAGGCCGTGCAGACCCATGTTTCCGGCGTCCGCACGCTGGTCCGTCCGGCCGCGGGTGAGAAGTGCCCCCGGTGCTGGCGTCACACCACCGCCCCCGGTGCCGATGGCCTCTGCCCCCGCTGCGCCGCTGTCGTCAGCTTTTTGAAGTGAATTCAGGTTCACAGTTCGCAGCTATTCAGTCCCGGAGGACTGAATAGATATGTGGTTCCCGAGATCGACATAGAGAAGGGAAGGAACTGTCATGTTTTACGCAATCGTAGTGGTGATCGCGCTGATTCTGGATCAGATGATGAAATACTGGGCCGTGATCAACGTGCCGGAGAACACCGGGACCAATGTGATAACCCAAAAGCTGATTCCCGGCTTTATACACCTGACCAATTATCACAACCAGGGTGCTGCGTTCGGGTTTTTACAGAATGTCTCCTGGGCCAGATGGTTTTTCGTGGTCCTTTGCGCCATCTTTGTGCTTGCAGTGGTCTATGTTTTGGCGAGAAATATCGTCACGTCTCCCGGAGCCAGGTGGGCCGCGGTGATTGTGGTGGCCGGCGCCATCGGAAACTGCGTGGATCGGGTGATCTCCGGATATGTGGTGGATATGCTGGAATTTGACTTCCTGATCCTGGGCAGAAACTTTCCCATCTTCAATATCGCGGACATCTATATCACCCTGGGCGTCATCGCGTTCTGCCTGTTTACCCTGCTGGAAAAGCCTGCGGCGGGCGCCGGCAGACAGCCTGAGACGACGGAGGCCAGGACCCATGTCAGTGCACCGGCGAATGGAACCGTTTCCCAATTTCCGGAGCAGCTTCCCAAGGCTCCGGAGAAATCCGCCGGCGTCAAGTATCAGGATGTGGTACCCCCGGAACCCAAGCCAGAGCCAAAGCCTGCTCCGATCCAGCCGGTTGTCGTCTATACGCAGCCAAAACAGCCGGTAAAGCCCGCTCAGGCCGTACCGCAGCCCGTCCGGGAGGAGTCCAAGCCTGCTCCCGCGCCGGTCAAGGCTTCGGAACCTGTTCAACCGGCCCAGAAGCCCGCTCCGGCGCAGCCCCGGCAGCAGCCGGAGACACCCGCTTCGGCCCCGGCGCAGAGCACTTCCGATGAGTTCGATTTGGAATCCATCCTCGCGGAGTTTCGGGACCTATGAGTGAGACGGTATCCCTGATTGCAGAAACGACAGGAGAGCGTATCGACGCTCTCCTGTCTCGTATGCTGCCGGAGCTGAGCCGCTCGGGAGCTCAACGGCTTTTGGAGGACGGAGCAGTGACCGTGGAGGGGCGTCCGGTCAAAAAAAACTACCGGGTCGCCGCCGGGGAGCGGGTGGAGACGGTACTGCCGGAACCGGAGGACCCTGTCCCAGTCCCCCAGAAGCTGCCTCTGGATGTGGTCTATGAGGACGCTGACCTGATTGTGGTAAACAAGCCCCGCGGCATGGTCGTCCATCCCGCCGCCGGCCATCCGGACGGAACGCTGGTGAACGCGCTGCTCTGGCACTGCGGAGATTCTCTCAGCGGCATCGGCGGGGAACGGCGGCCAGGCATTGTTCACCGCATTGACCGGGATACCTCGGGGCTTCTGGTGGCAGCGAAGAATGATTTTTCCCACCTGTCCCTCTGCGGTCAGCTTGCCGCGCACAGCATGTTCCGCCAGTACGACGCGGTGGTGTACGGCGCAATGCGGGAGGAAAGCGGCACTGTGGACGCCCCTGTGGGACGCCATCCGACAGACCGAAAGCGTATGGCGGTGGTCCCCAAAGGCGGCAGGAACGCAGTCACCCACTGGGAGGTGGTGGAGCGTTACCGGGGATATACGCATATCCGCTGCCGCCTGGAGACGGGCAGGACGCACCAGATCCGGGTCCACATGGAGCACATCGGACACCCCCTGGCGGGGGATCTTGTCTATGGTAAAAAACGGCCTGACCGCGGCCTTTCGGGACAGTGCCTCCACGCCCGGACCCTGGAGCTGAGCCACCCCCGCACCGGGGAGCGCCTGCGGTTTTCTACGGAGCTGCCGGATTATTTTCTTGCGTTTCTCTCTGCCCTCCCCAGAGAATAGCGAAAAACCGCCGCCCTCATTCCATCGTGGAAGAGGGCGGCGGTATTTGATTTTGTGCGCAAGCGGTGCAGCAATCCGTGTTTTTTGTTCCGCCGGTACATCAACCGTTTCGTGCGCCTTCAATCATATTCATAACATCCTCGCTTAAAGTGATGCTGCCCATGTTTTTTGCGTTCCAGTCCTCCAGCTCCCCCCACAGAGCGAGGATTCCCTGGCGGAAAGCCGGTTCCTCCCAATACTGCGGAGCGGCCGACATCAGCAGTTCAAAAATCCTTTGCCAGCCAGATGCATCAGAGGCCACATAGCTGACATATTTTTCCGCCATAGCGATGGCCTTATCCGCTCGTCCTGTGTTCAGATAGTAGATCGTGAGGTAGTAAGGCACCGTGTTGGAGTCCAGGCGGGAAAGGCGCTCAGCGTATTCGTCCGCCTGTGCCAGATACTCCGTATGGGATGGTTCCTGCGCGATAGCGTTGACATAGCTCAGCATATAGTCCGCCCACTCATAGCGGTCCAGTCCGATTGCCTCCTGCAGCAATGGAAGGGTAACGGTGCGTGAAGACAGCATTTGCTGCGCGGAGATATTCCCTCCCAGCAGCACCGCAAAAGCCAGGGTGAGTCCTCCAAACCCAAGAAGCGGGAGCTTTCTCGGCATACCCTGGGGCAAGGGCATCGCCTCACGGCAGCAAAAGCCCGCCAGCGCGATGACACAGTAGGCGAGCGGGATAAAGGGATAAGCGGAGAATATCACCTCAACTGCGGCATGGCCCGCCATGAAAACCAGACATCCTGCCAAAACGGGACAAAGAGGATCAAAGTCCTCTCGTCTCCTGGCCCGCCAGAGTCCGATTGCGGTGACGGCCAACATGGTCAGAAAGAGGATGAGACCGACGATGCCCATGTCGCAAAGCGCCTGAATATAGTGGTTATGGGCATATTTTGTCTCATAATAGAACGATTGTATACTTTTGATCCCGTTTTCAAAACCGCCAAGCCCCCTGCCGAAAACCGGGGAGAGCGTAAACAGCTTCAGGCCGTCGGAGAAAAAGACGACCCGCTGAATGGCGTTCTGGTTGGCCCGGATGCCCTGAAGCCGGTTGGCGATAAAGCCCGGGAGCAGATAATAGCCCAGCGGGATTCTTCCGCTGCCGCCGGAGCCTGAGTAGCTGGCGGAGCTGATCTGGGTTTCCTCTGCCGCGAAGAAATTGAAGTAACAGACGATGCTGTCCTCGGGAACCGTGAATTCCGCCCGGTCAGCCGGCCCCTCATAAATCAGGGTGCTGGTCTGCATCATAGTGTCCTGCTGATTCTGGCTCTCAATGGTGAGCGTCACCTCGCCGTCTGCGGCGACGGAAAGCGTATAGCTTCCCGGGGCCGGATATGCCGCCCGGCGCAGCGGGGAGGGGGCGGAAACAGAACCCGGTCCGGTCAGATTCATGGCGGCGGCCAGGAACAGGCCCAACAGGACCGCAAGCCCAAGGAGAACCAGCGGCCAGAGCTTTCCGAGCCGCTCCAGGCGTGTGGACAGCTTGACGCCCACAAAACGGTCCAGCACGCAAAGCAGCGCTGCGCCTCCCACTGCCGCCAGCAACGGGACCGGCTGGAACCCGTTCCAGCCCTGAAACGCGGTGAGATAGACCGGAACGACGGCCGGCATTGCCAGCAGCAGCGTTTCCATCGACACGATGAGCAGTTTACCGCGCCGCTCTTTTCGTTCCACCAGGAAGAAGACCGCGAATCCCAGCACGAACATGGCCGATGCTCCCATACTGAACGCCAGCAGGAACGAAATCGCATTGACGAACAGCAGGCAGAGACTCACGTTTCGTTCTTTTTCCGTCTGCTCCTGAACGGACAGGCCGAGAGAGAGCAGCGTACCGATGCCCGTGCAGCCTGCAAACACATTGGGATTCATGAATATTGATAACATGCGGACACCGGGCTCAATGCCGGCCAGGTCCTGATAATCGGAGGACACGAGGCCGATGATGCCCAGGACCAGACCGCTGAAGAGACGGGTGGACAGCAGATCTATGCTGACCAGTCCGGCAAGGGCGGTTGCTCCGGACAGGATCAAGGCGACCCATCTCGACGGTCTGGACTCCCGAGCGGGGATTAGCGCCAGCACCAATAGCGCCATACAGGCGCCGCAGAGCATTTTTAGAAATTCGAACAGTGCAAACTTACCCGATATGGCGTACAGCGTGGATATCCCGCCCATGACAACCACAAGGAGGACCGCCAGCAACGGATACGAAATGCGCTCCTGCATCAGCCGAAAACGGAGGATCACCGCAAAAACAGTGAGGAGAATCAGGATCATGCAGCAAACCTTTACTGTCGCGGCAGAACAAAGACAGAGCGTATAAAAGAAGACGACCGCCAGCAGATATGGCGAGAATTGCGCCCAGGCAAAGCCCTTCCGGCGCGTGCGTTTACTTTTTGCAGATGACATGGATTTGTACCTCAGATCGTTCCAGGATTGGTTGAACCGCCCAGGTTCCGGATTGCGGCGAATTGCTCCGCCACCTGTCTGACCTCCCGCTCCGCGTTCAGGAACGCACGGACGACCTTGGGATCAAAATGTGTGCCGCTGCCCTCCCGGATAATGCCCACGGCCGTTTCAAAGGGCATGCCCTCCTTGTAGCTCCGTTTGGAGATCAGCGCGTCAAACACATCCGCAACCGCCATGATCCGTGCCGAGAGCGGGATAGCCTCTTCCGAAAGGCCGCAGGGATAGCCTTTTCCGTCCCATCGCTCATGATGGTATTTTGCAAGGTCCTTTGCCACGTTCAGATACGTGGAATCCGACACCAGGGCGATGGCCTGGGAGATGATTTCACTGCCCGCCGTGGTATGGTTTTTCATCTCCTCAAACTCCTCGTCGGTAAGCCGTCCCGGCTTGTTCAGGATTGTGTCCGAGACCTTGATTTTCCCAATGTCGTGGAGCGGGGCGGAGGAGTACACGTTGTTGATGAATTCATCGGTCAGCTCCAGCGGATACATGCCCTCCCGCCGCAGCTCGTTCATAATAATCCGCGCGTAATCCGCGGTCTTGCGCACATGGTCCCCGGTACACTTGTCCCGGCTCTCCACCAGATCAGCCAGGACCAGAATCAGTCCGCTTTGCATCCGGGTGATGGTGTCCGTTTTTCTGTGGATGTCGTCCACATACTCCATGGAGTCCTGGGTAGTCTTGAGCAGCGCCAGATACAGATTTTCAATCTCGTCACCGGTCCGGATTCCCAAAGAGTGAAGCCGTTCCACGCTGTGGGAACGGGCTTGTTCGCTGTCATAGGCGAAGGCGCTTGAGGCCATGGCCATGGAATTCAGAGGCAGGATCACGTTGTACCGTCCCACCCACAGCGCCGCTGCCAATATCAGTGTAAAAAACCCCAGGAAAAGGGCGAGAATCTTGATCGCAAAGCTGTATTCGTCGCTGCGAAGCTGGCTCATGGAAATGTCCGCCGCCGCGTAGCACTGGCAGTTCCCATCGGAATCGTAGACCGGCTGATAGACCGTCAGCAGCCAGCCGTAGGAGTCGTCGGAGATGATGGGGTCGATCGTTTCCCCCGCAAACAGCGCGGGAAGCAGGGGGACAAAAGAGAGATCAAAGTCAAATACCTCGCCGGGCTCCGAGCCCTCCAAATCCTCCGTATCCAGGTCAAAAACCACATGGACGCCATCAGGCAGAATGCGATAAGCATAGACGTAGAGAATGTCCGGAGAGCTCTCCCGAATCATATAGAGCATCTCCTGCGTTTCCAGATAGCCCGCCGCCTGTTCTCCCAGCGTCAGATAATTGTCCACCTGCTCTGGGTCGATGACTGCCGCGGCCAGCGCGGCGACGCCCTGGGCGCGTTTGGTGTGTTCCTCAATGGCGGAGCGGTAATAGAGTACCAGCGTGACCGCCGATGATCCGGCGGCAACGCACACACAGACAGCGGTAATCAGGACGGCGATTTTTTTGGTCAGGGATACGCTCCGGCATACGCTGTGCTGGGCTTCCCGCTCGGCCTCGGCAGAGAGCGGGTTTTGCCGCCAACCCTTGAAATGGAGCTTTTCCTTTGTCTCTTCGGGGAATTTTTCCGTGAGGAACAGTGCCAGCACGATGGTCAGAGCCTTGTCCACCAGATTGATGAGCAGATCCGCCAAAATCTGCGCGGCGCTGTTGTTCGTGATACCGATGTCGCGCAGCAGAAGCGTCAGGGCGCGGGACGAGCGCTCCACGCCGAAGCCGTAGAGGAACCATGTCAGCACCGCGCTGAGCAGGCCCCCCGCGATGCTCACCGCCAGTACAAAGAGGATCACGCGGGAGATGCGGTTCAGGCTGCTGCGGCCGGCGAAGAACGCGGAGCACACGCCCACCAGCACGTTCACGCCGCCAAAATATACCGCGTTGAAATCCCAAAGGCCCTTGATCAGATTTGTAAGCAGGCCCACGAGGATACAGGGGAGATAGCCGCCCAGCACGGCAGTCAGAACCGTGCCTGTGGTATCCAAAAACAGCGGAAGATCCAGCCTTTCCGCCAAACGGGCCCCGCCGAGGTTGATCAGGAGACCGGCAAGACAGAGGATCGTCTGCCATTTCCAGGAACCGCCGGTTTGCTTCAAATCCGGTTCATTGGAGCGCATAGACAGCCCCCCTTGCTGGTTCAGTCGTTGTTACCTGCCGCTGTTTTCGGAAGAAACGCGGTAATTTGCGGCGGCGCGTCCTGCGGTCTGCCCGGAACCGTCAGACAGCTCGAATTCCACCACACCGTCGTCGCTTTGCAGCACATACGCCGTCTGTACGGTCACGCTTGTGCCGTCGCGGACGGATTTGTTCCGGATGCCAAAATCGTATTTCCCACTGCCCATTTCGGCCCGGTCCAGCTCTACTCCGTCCTGGAAAACCAGCTCTTCCACATCCTCGGCGCCGTGGAGCGTTTGCCCGCTATTGTTGGTCCACTGATAGGTGACCACGATCGCCCGTTTGCCGCGCTTGTCCTTTGCCAGCTCCGCGGCCTGGATCTCCACCTGGGAGGAGGCGAACACAGCGCCTTTTTGGCCGGAGGATATCTCTGTCAGCGTGACGCCGCCGGGACTGAGGATACCGGCTGGACGAAGGAAGAAATACCAGGCGCCCGCGGCAATCGCGGCCAGCAGGAGGATAATGATCACGGCCGGAGCCTTGCTTTTTTTCTTCGGCGGCGCTGAGGGTGCCTGCGCCGGTTGATTGGCGCTGCCCGACTGTGCATAGTACTGCTGCGCGGAAGACCGCGGGCCCGAGCTGCCGCTGCCGCCGCCTCCGCTGGCGTCCACCCGGATGCTGAGCTGACCTTTTCTGTCGTGGGACAGATGGACGCGGATCACATACTGTCCTTCCTGAATGTTGATGGTTCTGGTGGTCAGCAGCTTCCCGGCAAAGTCGATGGCCAGGGTGTGGGAGCCCTTGTCTGTCTTCAGGGAGACCATGGACTGTTCGCCCACTTCCCCCATGTCTCTCCCGTCCAGGCTGAGCTGATAGGTCCTCCTGTTGGGCGAGTTGTCGTCATACAGCACCGTTACGCGATATTCCGCCATATTCCGTCTATCCCCTTTTTGATTATGGATTGCACATGGTAAATGAAAAGAATTATGTCAATTCAAACTATTATAGCACAAGCCATTGGGGGAATCAAGTTTGTATCACGCGCAATTCCCCGGAGAATTTTCCAAATTGCGGCTTTTTTTCGTGAGAATTGGACAAAGCGCAGCAAAAAATACGCTGCATTTCCGCATGGAAATGCAGCTTAGGAAACGCTGAATAAATCCGAACAGCAGAAAAAAGCTCAATCCCCCCATTGAGGGATTTTCGCTGGTTTGGAATCAGCGCTTCCTTAAGGAAACGCTGAATCAATCTCCGCGCACGTCTGGCGGCAAATTTTGCGCCCGCCTGCGTTCCAAAAACCTTGAAATACACAAAGTATTCCTGCGGTTTTTGCGCCTTGGCGGACGCAAAATTTGCTCGCCATTCGCGCA
>JAFTBW010000163.1 GCA_017455015.1 Oscillospiraceae bacterium
GCTGATCCGGCTCATGGGCTCCGAGAGCCAGAAGCTGAACATCTCCAGCCGCTCCCCCAGCGTGGTCATGCTGGTGGGCCTGCAGGGCGCGGGCAAAACCACCAATGGCGCCAAGCTGGCCGCTCTCATGCGCAAGCAGGGCAAGCGGCCGCTGCTGGTGGCCTGCGACGTGTACCGTCCTGCCGCCATCCAGCAGCTCGAAACCGTGGGACGGCAGCTCGACATCCCCGTGTTCCAGATGGGGCAGGGGGACCCGGTGCAGATCGCCAAAGCGGGCATTGAGCACGCGAAGAAATACGGCAGCGATCTGGTGTTCCTGGACACCGCCGGACGGCTCCACATCGACGAAAAGCTGATGGACGAGCTGAAAAACATCAAGGCCGCCGTGGACCCCGCTGAGATTATGCTGGTGGTGGACGCCATGACCGGTCAGGACGCGGTGAACGTCGCCACGAGCTTTGACCAGGCCCTGGGCATCACGGGACTGATGCTCACCAAGCTGGACGGCGACGCCAGAGGCGGCGCGGCACTCAGCGTGAAGGCCGTCACCGGCAAGCCCATCAAGTTTGCCGGCACCGGGGAAAAGCTGGATCAGATCGAGGTCTTTCACCCCGACCGCATGGCGGGGCGCATCCTGGGCATGGGCGACGTGCTCACCCTGATCGAGAAGGCGGAGCAAAGCCTGGACGAGAAGAAAGCCAGAGAGCTGGAGGAACGGCTCCGGGCCAACAAGTTCACACTGGCGGATTTCTACGATCAGCTTGTGCAGCTCAAGGGCATGGGCAGCATGCAGGACATCCTGGGCATGATGCCCGGCGTGGACGCGAAAGCGCTCTCCGGGGCCAACATCGACGAAAAGGCCATGGCCCGGACCGAGGCCATCATTCAGTCCATGACACCCAGGGAGCGGGAAAACCCGGAGATCATCGGCTCCAGCCGCAAAAAGCGCATCGCCGCCGGCAGCGGCACCACGGTCATCGACGTGAACCGGCTCCTGAAGCAGTTTGAGGCCATGCAGAAGATGATGCGCCAAATCAACGGCATGAGCGGCAAAAAGCTCAAGCGGATGAAAAAGATGGGAGGCATGGCGCTGCCCCCCGGCTTCGGATTCTGAATTGGAGTATCAACGTATCCGGTCAGCAATACCGGCGGAGACGCCTGTATATATATATCCGCACGGCGTTTGGCAAACGGACGCTGCGCGGGATCAAAAAAACAATGGAGGTGAATCAACATGGTCAAAATCAGACTGCGCAGAATGGGAGCGAAGAAGAATCCGTTCTACCGCGTCGTCGTGGCGGATTCTCATTTCCCCCGGGACGGCCGCTTTATCGAGGAACTGGGTACCTACGACCCCACCGTTACCCCCTCTCAGATCAAGGTGGACGTGGAGCGCGCCAAGTACTGGATTGCCAACGGCGCCCAGCCCACAGATACCGTCCGGGCGCTGCTGAAGAAGGCTGAGGCGGCCGCCGCCGCGCCGGCCAATACGGAAGAACAGTCCGCTGAATAAGCCTAAGGAGACTGCACCCACATGAGAGAACTTCTGACCTATCTGATACAGAACCTGGTGGATCACCCCGACGAGGTTTCTGTGACCCAGCGCGATGGCGTCGGCGGCACAGTGTTTGAAGTGCGGGTTGCCGACGGTGATATGGGCAAGGTCATCGGCCGGCAGGGCCGGATCATCAAAGAGGTCCGGGTCCTGATGAAGGCTGTCGCCCAGAGAAAGGGCGAGAAAGTGACTGTCGAGGTCATTGACTGACACGATCAAAAAACTCCGATGCGGCCGCATCGGAGTTTTTTGAAAAAGAAAGGAAAAAGGCCATGGAAAAACCGAAGCTGATCGAGGCGGGAAAAATCGTCAACACCCACGGGGTCCGGGGTGAGGTAAAGCTGCAATCCTGGATGGACAGTCCGGAGGTGCTGGCGGGCTTTCGCACTCTCTATCTGGACGGAAAACCGGTGCGGGTGGAGAGCGCCTATGTCCACAAGGGCAGCGTGATCGCCCGTCTGGCCGGTGTGTCGGACATGAACGCCGCCATGGCCCTGAAAAACCGAACGGTCTGCATCCACCGGGACGACGCGGCGCTTCCGGAGGGCGGCTTTTTCTACGCGGACATTCTGGGGGCGCGGGTCGTCACCGAGGACGGGGCGGAGGTGGGCGTTCTGGCCGACGTGCTGGAATACCCCGCCCAGAACGTGTACGTGGTCCGGGGGGAGCGGGAACGGCTGATCCCGGCTGTCCCGGCCTTTGTGCTGCGCACGGACGTGGACAGCGGCGTGATCACCGTGCGTCTGATTGACGGGATGTGAGGGACGTGAGCGAGATGCGGATCGACATTCTGACCCTGTTCCCGGAGCAGCTTGCCCCGCTGCTCCACGCCAGCATCCTGGGCAGGGCGGAGAAAAAAGGCATTCTGGAGCTGAACACAGTGCAGATCCGGGACTATACGGCCAACCGCCAGCATCAGGTGGACGACTATCCATACGGCGGGGGCTGGGGCTGCGTCATGATGGCCCAGCCGCTGAAAAGCTGTCTGGACGCGGTCATGGCCTCCGCCGGGGGCCGGCGCAGCCGGGTCATCTATCTCAGCCCCCAGGGCCGGCCCTTTGACCAGCAGCGGGCGCGGGAGCTGGCGGCGGAGTACGACCATCTTGCCCTGGTCTGCGGCCACTACGAGGGCGTGGACGAGCGCTTTCTCGAAGCGTGCGTGGACGAGGAGATCTCCCTGGGGGACTTTGTTCTCACCGGCGGGGAGCTGGCTGCCCTGGCGGTGGCGGACGCCGTGTGCCGTCTGGTGCCCGGCGTGCTCTCGGACCCGGCCTGCTACACCGGGGAGAGCCACTGGGAGGGGCTGCTGGAATATCCGCAGTACACCCGTCCGGAGGTCTGGGAGGGCAGAGAGGTCCCAGCGGTGCTGCGGGGCGGCAACCAGGCGGAGATCGACCGCTGGCGGCGCAAGCAGATGCTGTCCCGGACCATGGATAAGCGCCCCGAGCTGATGGAGAACCGGACCTTTTCCGACGGCGACGCGGCGCTGCTGGCGGAGATCCGGAAAGACCGCAGCCGCCGGAAGCTGACGGAACCCATCGACTGCCGTCCCATGGTGGAGGCGGATCTGGAGCGCGTGCTTCTGATCCTGCGTCAGGCGCAGAACTACCTTCGCCGCCACCGGGTGGACCAGTGGCAGGACGGCTACCCCAACGAATCCGTGATCCGGCGGGACATGGAGCGGGGAGAGGCTTTTGTGCTGACCTACGGTGGTGCGGTCTGCGCCTACTTTTGCCTGTCCGCGCAGCCGGAGCCGGTTTACGCCGGTCTTACGGACGGAAAATGGCGGACGGAGGGGCCATACTGCGTGCTGCACCGCAACGCGGTGGAGGCGTCTTTCCGGGGGAGCGGCCTGGCAGACCGGCTGGTGGCCGAGGCGGAAAAGCTGACGGCGGAACAGGGCGGACGCGCCCTGCGGGCGGACACCCACCGGCACAACGAGGCCATGAAAAAGCTCATGAAGCGCTGCGGCTTTACCTACCGGGGCAACGTTGTCTGGCCTGTGGGAGAGGGACACGACCCCCGCAGGCAGGCATTTGAAAAGCTTCTTTAAAAGGAAACGCTGAATAAATCCCCGCGCACGTCTGGCGGCAAATTTTGCGCCCGCCTGCGTTACAAAAACCTTGAAATACACAAAGTATTCCTGCGGTTTTTGTGCCTTGGCGGACGCAAA
>JAFTBW010000164.1 GCA_017455015.1 Oscillospiraceae bacterium
GAGGGGGAGGGATAGGGTACGGATTTTTCCGTGGGTGCGGCTGTCCAAGCCGCCCAGGCAGAATTGATTTCATTTTATTCCGCGCTGCGGCGCGGAACTGAGGCGAGGCAACGGGAGATAAAAGGAGGAACCATGCGAATTGTGATTATCGGCGGGGGAAAGGTGGGCTTTGCCATCGCCGCCCAGTTGACGGAGGAGGGCCACGACATCACCGTGGTGGACAAAGACCGGAAGACCGTGGACCGCATCAGCGACCAGCTTGACTGCATGGCCATCTGCGGCAGCGGAGCCACGGTGCCAGTCATGCGGGAGGCAGGGGTGGACACCGCCGAGCTGCTCATCGCCTGCACCGCGGAGGACGAGCTGAACATGCTCTGCTGCGTCTTCGCCAGCAAGCTGGGCTGCGGCAGCACCATCGCCCGGGTCCGGACCCCGGCCTACGCGGAGCAGCTCTATCTTTTAAAGGACGAGCTGGGCCTCAGCATGACCATCAACCCGGAGCTGACGGCGGCGCGGGAATTGTTCCGCCTGCTGGAGATCCCCGGCGTGCTCAAGCGCGAGACCTTTGCCCACGGCCGGGTGGAGATCGTGGAGGTCATCCCCAAGCCCGGCGACCCCCTGGACGGCACCCGGCTCATGGACCTGCCGAAGAAGATCAAGTGCAAGGCCCTGGTGGGGGCGGTGCAGCGGGGGGAGGAGACCGTGATCCCCAACGGCTCCTTCACCCTTCAGGCGGGGGACAAGGTGTACATCTGCGCCCCGGCCACGGAGATCGTCCGCATCCTCCGGGCCATCGGGGAGTACCGGAAAAAGGCCCGGAACATCCTGCTCATCGGCGGCAGCCGGGTGACGGAGTACCTGATGCTGCTGCTGATAAAAGCCAACGCCAACGTGAAGCTCATCGAGTCCGACCCCGGCATGGCGGAGTACTTTGCCGAGCACTACCCCGAGGCCGAGATCGTCAACGCCGAGCCGGGCAGCGAGGACGTGCTGCGGGAGGAGTGCGCGGAGAAGATGGACGCGGTGGCGACCCTGACGCCCCGGGACGAGGAGAACCTGATTCTGTCCATGTACATCAGCGCCCTGGGCCTGCCTCAGATCCTGACGCTGGTGGACCACTCGGAATTCGCCAATCTCATCACGAACCCCAACAACCGGATGATCTCCCCCAAGCAGCTCTGCGCCGACACCATCGTCCAGTACGTCCGGGCCATGCAGAACTCCACCGGGTCCTCCGTGGTCATGCTCCACCACCTGGCCGACGGCAAGGCGGACGCTCTGGAGTTCAACGTGACAAGCTCCTGCCGGAACCGGGGCGTCATGCTCAAGGACATCCGCCTAAAGCCCAACATCCTGATCGCCTGCATCAACCGCCGGGGCAAGATCATCATCCCCGGCGGCATGGACACCATCGAGGCGGGGGACACGGTGATCGTCATCACCGCCAACAGCCGGGTGATCCTGGATCTGAACGACATCTTCGCCGGCGAGGAATGAGCCATGAACTTCCGAATGATTCTGAATATTCTGGGCAAGGTGCTGCTGGTGGAGTCCGCGTTCATGCTGCCCGCGGGGATCATCAGCGCCGTCCACAGGGAGTGGCGGGCGGCCATCGCCTTTGCCGTCATGCTGGCTGCGGGCCTTGTCTGCGGCTGGCTCATGAGCCGCAGGACCCCCCGGCGGACGGACATCTACGCCCGGGACGGCCTGGTCACCGTGGGGCTGACCTGGCTCATGGTGTCCGTGTTCGGCGGGATGCCCTTCCTGCTCAGCGGAGCCATCCCCAACCCCTTCGACTGCTTCTTCGAGACCGCCTCCGGCTTCACCACCACCGGGGCCACCATCCTCTCCGACGTGGAGAGCCTGCCCCGGGGCCTTTTATACTGGCGCAGCTTCACCCACTGGCTGGGGGGCATGGGCGTGCTGGTGTTCCTTCTCATCCTGAACCCGCTGGCGAACCGGAACAGCGGCGAGAGCATGCACCTTTTGCGGGCGGAGAGCCCCGGCGTGCGCATCACCAAGCTGGTGCCCAGGATGCGCGATTCCACCGGCATCCTCTACCGCATCTACATCGTCCTGACCGCGGTGCAGTTTTTGTTCCTGCTCTTCGGCGGCAACAGCGTCTTCGACTCCGTGACCCTGGCCTTCGGCACCGCCGGCACCGGCGGCTTTGCCGTCCGCAACGACTCCATCGCCTCCTACAGCCCCTATACCCAGTGGGTCATCACGGTCTTCATGTTTTTGTTCTCCCTGAACTTCAACCTCTACTTTCTGCTGCTGCTCCGCCAGTTCAAAAAGGCGGCCGCCAACGAGGAGCTGCGGGCCTTCGTCGTCATCATCGCCGTCTCCGTGCTCCTGCTCATGCTCAACACGCGGCACTATTTCACCACCTTCTGGGAGAGCCTGCGGCACGTCAGCTTCACGGTGCTGACCATCCTCAGCACCTCCGGCTACGTGACCGTGGACTTCGATCAGTGGCCCCAGTTCTCCCGGACCCTGCTGGTGGTGCTGATGTTCATCGGGGCCTGCGCCGGCAGCACCGGCGGCGGCTTGAAGGTGGTCCGCGTCCAGCTTTTGGGCAGGACCGTCGTCCGGGGCGTGCGCAAGGCCATCCGGCCCAACGCCGTGAGCCTGATCCACTCCGAGGGGGAGATCGTGGACGACAAAACCGTCCAGACCGTCGGCGCCTATATCCTGACCTACTTCCTCATCACCCTGGCCGCGGGCTTTCTGGTCAGCGTGGACGGCTTTTCCATGGAGACGAATTTCACCGCCGCCCTGAGCTGCATGAGCAACGTGGGACCCGGCATGGACGCCGTGGGCGCGGTGCAAAACTACGGCGGCTTTTCCAACTTCTCCAAGTTCATTCTGACCATCACCATGCTCATCGGCAGGCTGGAGATCTACCCCATGCTGGCCCTGTTCTCCCCCGCCTCCTGGAAGCGGTGACGGGAAATGCGCGGCAGCGCTTCGGGAAGCCAAAAATCATTTCGCATCACACCATAACGCCCGGAAAAGCCACTTGGCTTTTCCGGGCATCTGTACGCTTCCTGATTGACACTCTGTACGTTTATGCTATAATGTTCATAACGTATCGTTAAGGGGATGATTCCGTGAATGAGGTTCTTTACCAACAGGCAACCTCTGTCCGAAATGATTTCTCTAAGAACAGTTGCATACGACACAGGAGCATTTTGACGATGTGATCTGATCTTGCTCCGAAAGCGGGGAAAGGATTCCGAATATCACCGTTTATGGTATTTCCGTTCCCGGTCACAGCTCCTGTCCGCCCAGGAACACCCGCTGCCGGGTCAGGTCCGGGGCGCAGACCACGAAGTCGGCGTACTTGCCCGCCTCGATGGAGCCCGCCGCCGCGTCCGCGCCGATCTCCCGGGCGGGGACGATGGTGGCGGCGCGGATGGCCTCCTCCCGGGGGATGCCGAAGGCCACGGCGTTGCGCATGCAGTCGAAGAGGTTGGTGGCGGAGCCGGCGATGGTGCCGTCCGCCAGCGTGGCGAGGTTGCCCTTGAGATAGACCTCCTGCCCGCCCAGCAGATAGGGGCCGTCCGGCATCCCCAGGCAGCGCAGGGCGTCGGAGATCAGGCAGATGCGCCCCGGGAACAGCCGGAACGCCATCCTTACGGCGCTGGGGTGGACGTGCAGGCCGTCGCAGATGAGCTCGGCGGTGACGCCCTCCGCCTCCGAGGCCGCGCCGATGACGCCCGGCTTCCGGTGGTGGATGGAGGGCATGGCGTTATACAGGTGGGTCAGGTGGGTGGCCCCCGCCTGAAACGCCGCCCTGGCCTGTTCATAGTCCGCGTCCGTGTGGGCCACGGACACCGTGCAAAGCGCCTTTGCCTGCTCCACGAACGGCACCGCCCCCTCCAGCTCCGGGGCCACGTCCACGATGCGCACCAGCCCCCCGCAGCCCTCGTACAGCTCCCGGAACGCGGCAAAGTCCGGCAGGCGGAGGTATTCGCCGTTCTGCGCGCCCTTCTTTTTCTCGGAGAAAAACGGCCCCTCCATGTGGATGCCCAGCAGCCGGGCGCAGCCGTCCGGCGCTTCGTCACGGAGCCGTTTCCCGGTGGCGAACGCCTCCGCCAGCACGCCGTAGGGCAGGGTCATGGAGGCCGGGGCGAAGGAGGTGACGCCGTTGCGGGCGAGATACCGCGCGGCGCGCTTCAGCCCCTCGTAATCCCCGTCGGAGAAGTCCGCGCCGGAGTTGCCGTGGATGTGTACGTCGATGAGGCCGGGGATCACCAGCGCGCCGCCCAGGTTCGTTCCGCCCTCCTCCGGGCATTCCCCCGCGGATACAAGGGCAAAGCGGCCGTCCTCCACCCGGAACCAGCCGGGGACGAACCCGGCGTCCGGCAAAAACAGATTCGCGTTTTTATAAAGCATACTCGCTCCTTTTCTGAACGCTGTCCCTCCCCTTTTGGGGAGGGACAGCGTTCGCATTTTTGATAAGCCTTCCCCCCTCGGGGGAAGGTGCCCCAGTGCGCACACTGGGGCGGATGAGGGGCGCAGGTGTATCGCCGGAAGTGCGGCAGCGGATGGCCTCACCCACCGCTTCGCGGTCCCCCCTCCCCCTGATGGGGGAGGGAAAAAGCGGTAATACAATTGAAATTTGGCCTCACCCGGCGTATTTCCCGATCAGCTCCCGGATGCGCGCGGCGCAGTGGCGGACGATTGTCTCATCCCCGGCCTGCAGGGGGTACAGCGGGGCGCGGACGGAGCCGATGTCGGGGCCGCCGTTTTCCCGGAGGATGCCCTTGATGACCGCGTACATGTTCCCCTGGGCGGAGCACATTTCGTAGATCACATGGCAGCACTCGTCCTGAAGCTCCCGGGCCGCGGCGACGCCGCCCTTCTGAACCAGCGCGTAAATCTTCAAAAACAGCTCCGGCATGGCCCCGTAGGTGCCGCCGATGCCGCCGATGGCCCCGGCCGCAAGGCCGGAGGCGAGCTGCTCGTCGGGGCCATTGAACACGATGGCCCCCTCGTCCCGCCACATCTGGATGTCCTGGACGGGCATGGAGGAGTTTTTCACGCCGATGACCCGGGGATTTTGCAGCATGGTGCGCAGCAGGGAGCCGTTCAGGGCCACCCCGGCAAGCTGGGGGATGTTGTAGATGACGAAATCCGTGTCCGGCGCGGCGGCGGAGATGTCGTTCCAGTATTTTGCCACGGCCTTGTCCGGCAGGTGGAAGTAGATGGGGGGGATGGCGGCGATGGCGTCCACCCCCTGCTTTTCCGCGTGGGCGGCCAGGGCGGCGCTGTCGGCGGTGTTGTTGCAGGCCACGTGGGCGATGATCACCGCCCTGCCCTTTGCAACCGCCATGACGTTTTCCAGCACCGTCTTGCGCTCTTCCACGGAGTGGTAGATGCACTCCCCGGAGGACCCGCCCACATACAGTCCGGTGACGCCCTTGCCCAGCAGATACTCGGTCAGCGCCCGCACCCGCTCCGGGGAGATGGCCCCCGTCTCGTCATAACAGGCGTAGAAGGCGGGGAAGATTCCCGCGTACTTGGATAAATCTCTCAAGATAACCGGCTCCTTTGCATCAATTGTATCGATTTTGATTGTTGCACGTTTCACGGATACAGCAGGATTTTGAAAACCGCCTTTTCCACCGGCTCCGGCCTGTCCCCGGCCATGAGCTTGATCCGGTGGGCGTCCTCGGGGAACACCACGAGGAACGTGCCGGGAGAGAGCAGCAGCCTCTGCTCCGCCTCTCCCCGGTAGGCGTAGAAGTCCCCCTTCTGCTCAAAGAGCGTCAGGCCGCCGGGGTGCGCGAGCTCCACCCGCTCCCGGCCCCTGAGCATCAGGTGGATGTCCAGATACCGCCGGTGGGCCTCAAAAAACGTCTCCTCCGGGGGCAGGGTGTCGTAGGCAAAGCGCGTGGCGTACAGCGCCTCGCCCTCCAGATACTGCGTCTCGGTCCCGAGAGCGGCCAGGAACCCGTCGTCCCGCAGCAGTCCCAGCGCCCGGTCCAGCAGGGGGTGGATGCCCGCGTAGGCGGCGGACAGGCTGTTTTTTCCCAAAATCATACGCTCACCCCTTGACCGCGCCCATGGTGATGCCCTTGGTGAAATACTTCTGGAAGATCAGGAACACGACGATGATGGGGACGGCGGCCAGCGTGGCTCCGGCCATGATCAGGCCGTAGTCCGTGGAGTTCTCCGCCTGCATGGTGGCGATGCCCAGGGAGATGGTCAGGTTGCTGCTGCTGGTGAGCATGATGAGCTGCATGAAGTAGTCGTTCCAGCTATTGATAAAGGTGAAGATGGCAAGCGCGCCGATGCCCGGCTTGATCATGGGGATCACGATCTGGGTAAAGGTCCGAAACTCCCCGGCCCCGTCGATGCGCGCTGCCTCCAGCATCTCGCCGGGGATGCCCTCGGAGAACTGCTTCATCAAAAACACGCCGAAGGGCCAGCCCACGGTGGGGAAGATCACGGCCCAGATGTTGTCATAGAGGCCCAGGGTGCTCATCTCCCGGATCAGGGGGATGAGGATGACCTGCTTGGGCAGGGCCATGGCCGCCACGATGAGGCTGAACAGCAGTCCCCGGCCGATAAAGCGCTTTTTCGCCAGGGCGTAGCCCGCCATGGAGGCGGTGACGCAGGTGAGCAGCATGGCGGCCACAGCCATGAACACCGTGTTCACCAGCCAGCGGATGGCGGCGGGCACCGTCGGCCCCGTGACCAGCAGGGGCAGGAACGGGATCTTGAACTGGAACAGCGGGGCGCTGCGCTTGGAGAACAGCGTCTCAAAGTTGCGGAGGGTGAATTCGCTGGGGAACCACTCCGGAGAGGCGGAGTTGATGGACGCCTGGGTCTTCAGCGCTCCGGTGAGGATCCAGTACAGCGGGAAGATGAACAAAAACGCCAGGATGATCAGCACGACCCAGGAAAACACCTTGTAGGCGGTGCTTCCGCCGTTGTCTTTACTCGTCACAGTCCGCACCCCCTTACTTTTCCCGCGCCAGCCGGAACTGGACGGCGGACAGCGCGGCGATGAAGATCGCCAGGATCACGCCCATGGCGTTGCCGTAGCCGAAGCGGAACAGCTTGAACGCCGTGTAATAGATGTAGTACATGACGGTCTCCGTGGCGTAGTTGGGACCGCCGCTGGTGAGCAGTTGGATCAGCGCAAAGCACTGGAAGGAGTTGATGGTGGTGATGACCAGGATGTACAGGGTGGTGGGCATGATGGAGGGCCATTTGATCCGCCAGAAGGTCTGGAAGTTGGTGGCTCCGTCCACCTCGGCCGCCTCGATGAAGGTCTGGTCCACGTTGCCCAGGGCGGAGACGTACAGCACGATGGGCTGGCCCACGGAGGTGGTCAGCAGGATGATGATGATGCAGGCCAGGGCGTATCTCGGGTCGCCCAGCCAGTTGATGTTCTTTTCGATGAGTCCCGCGCCCTTCAGCAGGTAGTTGAAGATGCCGTAATAGTTGTTGTACATCCACTTCCACACCACGGTGACGGCCACGCTGCCGGTGACCACGGGGAGGTAGAACACCACGCGGAAGAAGCTGAGAGGCCCCTCCTTCATCTTATGGATGGCGGAGGCCACCCACAGGGAGAACACGGTGACCACGGGGACGCTGACCACCACGATGATGACGGTGTTCAGCAGGGCTTTCAGGAATACCGGGTCCTGCCATAGCTCCACATAGTTGGCCAGACCCACGAAATGGTCGGCCTCGTTGGAGTTCATGTTGGCGTCGGTAAAGCTGGTGACCACGCACATGACCATGGGGAACACGACGAAGCCCAGGAAAAACACCAGACTGGGCAGCAGGAAGAGATAACCGGAAACGGTTTCCCTGCGCCGCAGCTCCGGGCTCATGGTTTGACGCAAGACAGCTCACCTCACTTGCAAAGAATTTGAAAAAACGCCCCTTACCGCAAGGGTAAGGGGCGCGGGAACCCATTGGGTTTCTGGGGAAAACCTGTCGGATTAGCCTGCGGCGGCGTTGGCCTGACCGCAGAACTCGGCGACCGCGGCGGCGATGGCTTCCTCGCTGCCGTCGCTGGCGCCAACCTGCTGCAGCATGTTCCACCATGCGGTGCGGGCCTGGGCCCAGCCGGTGGTGACCTGGTAGTAGTCGCCCAGGTACGGCATCAGCTTGGTGTACTCGTTCATGATCTCGTTGTCGGACCAGACGCCGCTCAGATCGGCGCCCTCGGCGGCGGAGCGGGCGGCGAAGAAGTTGGAGGCCCGGACGGCGTCCACGGTGTGCGCGCTGTCGCACATGTACTTGATGAACTGCTTGGCGGCTGCAATGCGGCTCTCGTCGCCGTTATTGAAGATGCCGAAGCCCCAGATACCGCCCTGCAGCTTGGCATTTCCGTCCTCGGAGGGGAAAGACATGAACACGATGTCGTCGCCGCTCAGGGTCTTGCCCGCGCCGGTTCCGGCGGAGTTGGGGTTGAGCTGCTGGGCGATGTTCCAGCAGAACGCGACCTTGAAGATGCCGTTGTAGAAGTTGGCGATCTCGTCGGAGGCCACGATGGCGGGGTCAAAGTCCACGCCGTCCAGGCCGTAGAGGGTCTGGAGCGCCTGGATGTTCTTGGGATCGTCCCAGGTGTAGGCGGTGTGCTCCGCGTTGGTGAAGGTGCCGCCGTAGAGGTTGTTCACCAGCGCGCGGGTGCCCTGGTCGCCGCCCTGGCCGCCGCAGAACACGGCCGCCACGGTGTCGCCGTAGGTGTTGTACAGGGCCTGCATCGCGTTCAGGAACTGCTCGGTGGTCCAGGTGTGGGTGTTGACGTCGATGTACTGATCGGCGCCGGCGGCCTGGAACGCGTTCAGGTTGATGCCCATGCAGTGGGCGGTCATGACCAGGGGATACTCATACATGGCGCCGGAGGGGGCGAAGCAGGCGTCCAGAGCGGCGGCGTTGATCTCGGAGCGGTCGGTGTCGTCGATGAGGTCGGAGATGTCCACCATGTAGCCGTTGGCGCCCCAGTTGGAGACCAGACGCTCGGGACCCTCCATGATCAGGTCGGGAGCCTGATTGGCGGTCAGGGCGGTGTTCACCTTGTCGTCGCCGTCGGTGTAGGTCAGGTACTCCACCTTGACGTTGATGCCGGTCTCGGCGGCGAAGGCGGCGGTCAGCTCATTGACGGTCTCCTCGTTGCCCCAGTTGCCGATGGGGTAGGTCCAGAGGGTGATCTCGCTGGCGGCGGCGGCTTCGCCGGGCTCCGCGGGGGGCTCGGTGCTGCCGGAGTCAGAGGAGGCTGCGGGGGCGCTGCTGCCGGAGCCGGAAGACGCGGCGGGGGCGCTGCTGCCGGAGCCGGAAGATGCGGCGGGGGCGCTGCTGCCGGAGCTGCCGCTTGCCCCTGAGCTGCCGGTGTCGGTGGTGCTGGTGACGCCGCAGGCCGTCAGTGCGAAGACCATGGCCAGCGCCAGCGCGAGAGCGAGAAATTTCTTCATACGTTCTGTCCTCCTGAAAATAATCTATCTGCGCCGGAGCGGACTGCGCTCCGGCGAGACGCCAAAAAAGGGGCCCTGCGCGCGGAGGGGCATCCAAGGTCGAAAAATTGGATATCCTCCCCACGGCATGGGCCCATTTTACCTGAACCGTTGGCAAATGTCAACAACAATTATTTCAAAAGTATTTCATACAAATTCCGGATGATTTTTGGCATGCTTGCACCGGGACGCCGCCGGTCCCCTCCGCTGCCTCGCAGAGTTCGCCGCCGCAGCGGCGAATCAATTTCCATTATTTTACGTGGAAACCGCGTTTTCACGTAAAATTCTTTTCACGAAGTGAGTGTGCGGGCGCAGCGAGTGCGCGAACGGAGTGCAGCCTACCCATTCACAGTCCCCGCAGGGGACTGTGAATGGAGCAGCTCGCCCAGCACCGTGTCGCAGACAGACAGCATCCTGGGCAGGTGGAACGGCCCCTTGAAGGTGGAGCCCTTGCAGGGCGGCTCGGTGGGCTTTCCGTCCCGCCGGAGGTAGCCGTACCACTCGCCGTACTCGGGATCGGAGAAACAGGTCTTGCAGTAGTCCAGCGTTTTAAAGAACCATTCCAGATACCGTTCCCTGCCGGTGTCCCGGTAGAGCATCAGAGAGGCGATGAGGGTCTCGTCGTGGGGCCACCACAGCTTCATATCGTGCTCATAGGCCTCCGGCGGGCGGCCCAGGGCGTCCACAAAGTACAGCAGGCCGCCGTAGGTCTGATCCCAGCCGGCCTCGATCGCCCAGTCGAAAATCTGCGCGGCTTTCTCCACCAAATCCCCGTCCCCGGTGCGCCGGGCCTGCTCCAGCAAAAACCAGACGCCCTCGATGTCGTGGCCGGGGTTCACGATGCGCCCGTCGGTGTAGTCCAGATTGGCCTCCCCGTTGGGTCCCACGTTCTCCAGCACGCACCCCAGCTCCGGGTGGACGTGGTAGCGGAAGATCTCGTCCACGCACTGGGCCGCCCGCTCCCGGTACAGCGCCCCGCGCTCCGGGTCTGCCCGCTCCAGGATGGCCGTCACGTTCAGGCAGATCATGGGGATGCCGTGGGAGCGGCCCGTCCGGGTCTCCGGGATGGTCTTCGGCCCCAGGCCGGTGGGGTCCGGCATGCCGTGGTTCAGATCCCAGTACAGGTCATAGGCCCGCCGCGCCCGGTCCAGGCACGCCCGCTCCCCGGTGACGCCGTAGTATTCCGCGTTGGCCATGGCGTAAAACGCCTCGCTGTAGCAGTAGCGCCGCTGGCGCAGGGGCCTGCCGTCGCCGGTGACGGTGAAATACATCCGGTTTCCTGCATCGCGGTTGATGCAGTGGGCCTCCATGAAGTCCAGGCAGCTTTTCGCCGCCGCCAGCCACTCCTCCCGCGCGCCGTAGAGATGGCACAGCCAGGAAAAGATCCAGCCGCAGCGGCCCTGCATCCACACGCTCTTGTCCGTGGAAAAAATCTCGCCCTTCCGGTCCAGGCAGGTGTAGACGCCGCCGTTCACGCCGTCCATGCCGTTTTTCAGCCAGAACGAGACGCAGCGGTCCAGCTCCTCCCGCATCCAGGAACGGGCCTCGCCGAGACGCGCCCGGTCGGTTTCGCAGAGTGTTGTTTGCATGGTTGCTCCCTCCTTGAAGCAAGTTTTTTATGGAACTGTTCAAAAATAACTTTTCATTTTGCCGGGCCTGGGCCGCCGCTGGCCACGTTGTTGTCGCTTGCGATACACAAAGTATCGCGGCGCTCCTCCGCCTCGCCAGCGGCGCTCCATGCTCCGGCAAAATTGAAAATTAATTTCTTCACAGTTCCTATCCGTCGTTTTCTGGATAGTACCACGTCCCGGGGGAGATTTCAACCGTATTTTTCAGGTGACAGCGGCAGGGCGCTGTGATATAATATTTTTATCATTTTTTACAGCCAGGAGGTCTGAAACATGGAATTCTTGGGCTTGCAATTTCCGGCAGGGCATCTCCCGGAGCTGGACCCGGGCTTCATCCCCCTGGGGCGGTTCAACCGGGCGTTTCTGAAGGACGCGAAAAAACCCGTCGGCATCGCCGTGGAGCGGGCCGGCGGGGAGATGGCCAGCGTGGAGACCTTTCTCCACGGCACGGCGGAGATGCGCGCGGCGGACCGGTATTACATCGACCGGCTGGTCAAGACTCTGCTGTGGCTCAAGGGCGGCTTTCGGGTCTATGTCCGCGGGGACGGGGACGCGTATCGGTATCTGCGCGAAGCCTACGCCCCGGGCGGGTCCCGGGACTTTGACCGGGGCTTTATGGCCCGGGTCTTCGAGCACCCCTTCGAGGTGTGCGAAACCGGGGCGCTGCCGCCGGCAAAGGACGTTCCCAAGCCCGTGGGCGGGCATCTGGACGGCTGCCGCATCGGCTTTGACGCCGGGGGCAGCGACCGGAAGGTCAGCGCGGTAAAAGACGGGGAGACGGTGTTCAGCGAGGAGGTGGTCTGGTTCCCCAAGCTGAACGCGGACCCGGACTACCACTACGACGGCATCGTGTCCGCCCTGAAAAGCGCGGCGGCGCATCTGCCGCGGGTGGACGCGGTGGGAGTTTCCTCCGCCGGCATCTTCATCAACGACCGGACCATGACCGCGTCGCTGTTCCTCAAGGTCCCGGAGGAGGTCTACGACGCCAAGGTCAAGGACATCTATCTCCGGGCGGTGCATGACACCTTCGGGGACATTCCCGTCCGGGTGGTGAACGACGGGGACGTGTCCGCCCTGGCGGGGGCCATCAGCCTGGGGGACACCGACATCCTGGGCATCGCCATGGGCACCAGCGAGGCGGCGGGCTACGTGGACGGGCAGGGCCGGATCACCGGCTGGCTCAACGAGCTGGCCTTTGTGCCGGTGGACGCAAGCCCCGCGGCCATGGCGGACGAGTGGTCCGGGGACATCGGCTGCGGCGTGAAGTATTTCTCCCAGGACAGCGTCATCAAGCTGGCCCCCGCCGCGGGCGTTAAGCTGGATGAGGCGCTGTCCCCGGCGGAGAAGCTGAAAGCCGTCCAGGCGCTCATGGAGTCCGGCGACGGGCGGGCGGCGGCCATCTACCGCTCCATCGGCGTCTATCTGGCCCACTCCCTGGCATACTACTATGACTTCTACGGCTTCCGCCACGTGCTGCTGCTGGGCAGGGTCATGAGCGGAAAAGGCGGCGACACCGTCATCGACGCCTGCCGCCGGGTGCTGGAGGACGATTACCCCGCCCTGGCCGGGCGCTTCCGCCTGGACCTGCCGGACGAAAGGTTCCGCCGGGTGGGCCAGTCCGCCGCCGCGGCCTCGCTGCCGGAGGTGAAGCGCTGACGTGCGAAGCCGGCTTTTCAACCCCGAGGGCTTTCTCTGGAAGCCCCTGGGCTGGCTGGGGGATCTGGTGCTGTTCAGCCTGCTCTGGACGGTCTGCTCCCTGCCGGTCCTGACCCTGGGTCCCGCCACCGCCGCCCTCTACGACGCGGTTTCCCACACCTTCCGAAAGCAGGAGCTCGACGGCTTTGCCCGCTTCCTGCGGACCTTCCGGGCGGAGCTGAAAACCGGCGTCGCGGCCACGGCGCTGTGGGGCGTCCCCCTGGCGGGCCTGATCTGGGCCTACAGCGCCTATGTGCGCTCCGGGCACGGCAGCCTGACGGCCGCAGCCGCGTTTTTGGTGATCCTGGGGCTGGCGGCAGGGCTGACGGCCTGGGTGTTCCCGCTGCTCAGCCGCTTTGCCTTTGACGTGAAGACCCTGAGCCTCACCGCATTGCGGCTGGGGCTCGGCCGCCTGCCGGTGACGGCCATCCTGGCGGTGACCGCCTACGGGGCGCTGTGGCTCTGCTCAAGGCTGCTCTACTTCCCCGTCATGGTCGTCCCCGCGCTGCTGATGCTGCTTTGGTCCTTTCCCCTGGAGCGGGAATTCCGGCGGTACGGGGGCTGACGCCGAAGCGGCCCGCGCCCTACATGTGGTTGATCCGGCTGGCGAGGAACCCCGCCCCGAAGCCGTTGTCGATGTTGACCACGCTGACGCCGGCGGCGCAGGAGTTGAGCATGGACAGCAGCGCGGACAGGCCCCCGAAGGACGCGCCGTAGCCCACGCTGGTGGGGACGGCGATCACGGGGCAGTCCGCCAGCCCGCCGATGACGCTGGCCAGCGCCCCCTCCATCCCGGCGATGGCGATGACGACCCGGGCGGACATGATGTCGTCCAGGTGGCTCAGCAGGCGGTGCAGTCCGGCGACGCCCACGTCGTACAGGCGGCGGACGTCGTTCCCGAACGCCTCCGCGGTCAGCGCCGCCTCCTCCGCCACGGGAAGGTCGCTGGTGCCGCCGGTGGCGACGACGACGGTCCCCCGCCCGTCCTTCTCCGGCAGGGCGCCCACGATGCCGGTGCGGCTCAGGCTGTCGTACCGAAGCGGAAGACCGCTGCCGGCGATGCGGGCGGCCTCCGGGTCCATGCGGGTGATCAGGATGGTCTTCTGTCCCCGCTCCAGCATGGCGGAGACGATGGCCCGGAGCTGCTCCGGCGTCTTGCCCGCCCCGTAGACCACCTCCGCCGCGCCCTGCCGCAGCGCGCGGTGGTAGTCCGGCTTGGCAAAGCCCAGGTCCTCAAAGGGGGCCTGCTTCCATCTCAGCAGCGCCTCATCCACGCTCATCGTGCCCGCCGCCACCTGTTCCAAAACGGCCCGGGCGTCCTTTTGCTCCGTCATGCTCCTCCTGCCTCCCATTCTTTCCGTATTACGTCCTGTCCGGCGTCCGGTTCATGCTGCCCATCCGGTAGCCGCCCAGATCCAGCGTCACATAGTCAAAGCCCAGCGCCCGCAGCGCCCCGTCGAGATATTCCGCGTGCCGGATCAGCGCCGGAAGCTCCTCCGGCGGCAGCTCGATGCGGGCGAGCTTGCCGTGGACGCGGACCCGGACCTGCCGCGGACCCAGGGCGCGCACCTCCCGCTCCGCCCGCTCCACCATGGCAAGCTTTTCCGCGCTCACCGTCTCGCCGTGGACGAAGCGGGTGGCAAGGCAGGCGTAGGAGGGCTTGTCCCAGGTCGCCAGCCCCATCTCCCGGGAGAGCAGCCGGATCTCCGCCTTGCCCAGCCCCGCCTCCCGGAGGGGGCTTGCAATTCCCTTTTCCGCCAGGGCGGCCATGCCGGGGCGGTAGTCGCTGTCGTCGTCCGTGTTGGAGCCCTCGACCACCCGGGCCAGGCCCCGCTCCGCCGCCCGCGCCCGGATGGCCGTGAAGATCGCCCGCTTGCAGATGTAGCAGCGGTTCGCCGGGTTTTGCCGGAAGCCCTCGATATCCAGCGGCTCAAAGGGGACGACCAGCAGCTCGACGCCCTCTTTTTCGCAAAACCGCCGCGCCTCCTCCATCTCCTCCCGGGGGGACAGCCGGGAATCCACCGTGACCGCCACGGCCCGCTCCCCCAGGACCTCGTGGGCAACCTTCAGCAGAAATGTGGAATCCACCCCGGCGGAGAACGCCACCGCGGCGCTCCCCATCTCCCGGAGACTGCGCTCCAGCGCGTTCTTTTTCTCATGCAGCTCGTCCATGCTCCGCTCCTCCGCTTCTTCGCTCCCGGGTGCGCCGGGTTACTTCCACAGGCGGTCGATGGCGCGGTTCAGATCGTCGATGGCTGCCCGGTCGCCCGTCTCCACCGCGTCCACGATGCAGTGCGCGATGTGGTCCTTCAAAATCACGCGGCCCGCGCCGCTCAGCGCGGACTGGACCGCCGCAAGCTGGATGAGCACCTCCGAGCAGTCCCGCCCGTCCTCCACCATCTTCCGGATGGATTCCAGGTGCCCGATGGCCCGGGAGAGCCGGTTCAGCACCGCCTGGGTCTGGGTGTGGCCGTGGCCGTGTTCGCCGCGGCGCGCTGCGTCCTGTTCCCCCATCGCTCAGCCGTCCTTCCGCGTCCGGACCAGCTCCGATGCCTCCCGCAGCGAGATGCCCCCGCTCCGGGCGATCCGGGCCAGGTCCTCGTACTCCGCCTTCTCCCGCGTGACGCCCCAGCCGGAGGCCTTCTTGACCCGGACCGGGCCGCGGGCCGTCTCCACGGTCTCCAGGCTCCGCTCCAGCGTGTAGCGGGCGCAGACCTGCTCCCGGACGCCCAGGGTGGCGGTGTGGAGAAACAGCGCGCGCAGCATTTCATCCCGGAGACGCTCCGGACACAGCACCGTCAGCAGGATGCCGGGCCTGCCTTTTTTCATCCCCACGGGCGTGGTGAACACGTCCAGCGCCCCGGCGTCGAACAGGCGCTCCATGGCAAAGCCGGTTTCCTCCGGCGTCATGTCGTCCAGGTTGCAGCGCAGCTCGACAACCTGCTCCCGCTCCGGCGCGGTCTCGCCCAGCATGGCCCGGACGCAGTTTGCCCGCGCAAAATCCTTTTTGCCGCCGCCGCAGCCGATCTTCTCCACCCGCATCAGGGGCTGGGGGCCGAACCCCGCCGCAAAATGCCGCAGCAGGGCCGCGCCGGTGGGCGTGCAGAGCTCCCCGCGCACCTCGCCGCCGTAGCTGGGGATGCCCCGCAGCAGATACGCGGTGGCGGGGGCCGGGACGGGGAGAATCCCGTGGGCGCAGCGCACGCTGCCGCTGCCGGTGTGGACCGGGGAGCAGACGATCCGCTCTGGAGCCAGCTCGTGCAGCAGCAGGCAGACGGCGGTCACGTCCGCCACCGCGTCCATCGTGCCCACCTCGTGGAAGTGGATCTCCTCCGCCGCCCTGCCGTGGACGCTGCCCTCCGCCTCCGCGATCAGGCGGTAGACGGCGAGGATGTCGTCCCGGACGCGCTCCGGCACGGCAAGCCCGGAGACGAGCCGTTCGATGTCGCGCAGAGAGCGGTGTACGTGGCCGTGGCCGTGGCCGTGGTCATGGCCGTGGTCATGGTCGTGGTCGTGATGGTGCTCATGCTCATGCTCGTGCTCGTGGTCATGTTCATGGCCGTGTTCGTGGTTATGCTCGTGATGATGCTCATGCTCATGGTCATGGTCATGCCCGTCCGCGTCGCGGGATTCCTCCTCCGCGCCGTCCACCGTGACGGTGACGCGGGTGCATTGAATTCCGCATTTCTCCGCCTTCCCGGCGCGGTACGCGACGCCGGGGATGCCCAGGCCGTTGAGCCGTTCGAGAAAGCTGCCGGGCTCCGGCAGCAGCTCCAGCAGCGCGGCTGTGAGCATATCGCCCGCCGCGCCCATGCCGCACTCCAGATACAGCGTTTTCATGGTTCCCGTTTCCCCCTTTATACGTTTTTCCGCCGGGGCGCGGGCGCCCCGGAATAAAAAGAAACATTGTAGCCCTCCTGCGGAGTGCCGCAATGCCTTCATGACATTTCCGATCCTGTTTTAGGGAAACGCTGATTAAAGCAACGCGTGCGGTTGGCGAGCAAATTTTGTGTCCGCCAAGGCGCAAAAACCGCAGGAATACTTTGTGTATTTCAAGGTTTTTGTAACGCAGGCGGGCGCAAAATTTGCCGCCAAACGTGC
>JAFTBW010000165.1 GCA_017455015.1 Oscillospiraceae bacterium
GAACGCGGCCGCCGGGTCCCCGGAGCGGGACGCGGCGGCGCTGCGCCGGGCCGCCGTGACGGGAGATTTCCCCGCCGCGCTGGAGGCCGCCGACCGCTCGGCGCTGCGGATGCTCCCGGCGGAGGAGCGCTCCGCCGCGCTGGACGCTCTCTCGGCGGAGATCGAGGCGCTGGAGCTCTCCGGCGCGGCGGACAGCGTGCTCGCCGCCCCGGAGAGCGGCTTTCTTTTTTTCGACACCGACGGCTTCGAGGCCCTCTCCCCCGATGGAGAGCTGACCGCCGGGGCCCTCTGGGCCGCGCTGGGGGCGAAGAGCGCCGAACTGCCCGGGGTGCTGCGGCTCGTCACCGGCAGCGGCTGGCTGCTGTGCGTGCCAATGACGGAGGAGGAAGCCGCCCTCTTCGCCCCCGGGGACACGGAGACCGCGGAGCTTCGCGGACAGAGCCTGCGCGTAAAAACGAAAAGCGTCCTCGCCGGGCCCGGGGCGGAGCGCTGGGTCCTCTTCTCCTGCCGGGAGGGGCTGGAGGCGGTCTCCTCGGTCCGGACGGTACAGGTCTCGCTGGTGCTGCGCCGGGCGGAGGGCTATCTCCTGCCTGCCGCCGCGCTCCGCCGGGAGGACGGGGAGACCGTCGTTTACCGCATGGCGGGGCCGGTGGTTCGCCGGGAAGCCGTCACGGTGCTGGCCGAGGACGGAGAAAGCGTGCTGGTGGACGGGGACGGGCTCCGGCCCGGGGCCCTTGTGCTGACCGGAAAAAAAGAGTATACTGACGGTGCGGTCCCCTGACCGCGCCGAGAGAAATATAAAAAGGGTGATCCCCATGAGCAGCATAACCGAAAACGTCCGTCTTGCCCGGGCGCGCATCGACGCCGCCGCCCGGGAGTCCGGCCGGGACCCCCGGGAGATCCGGCTGCTGGCCGCCACCAAGACCAACCCCCCGGAGGCCATCCGGGAAGCCGTCGCCGCCGGGGTGGACCTGTGCGGGGAAAACCGGGTGCAGGAGTTCCTGGCAAAAAATGCCGTGAACGCCTACGCCGGCTGCGGCGTCCATTTTATAGGACACCTGCAGAAAAATAAGGTGAAATACCTGGTGGGCGCTGTGGAGCTGATCCACTCGGTGGACAGCGCCGCGCTGATGGAGGCCATCCACCGCCGTGCCGCCGCCCTGGGCGTGGTGCAGGACGTGCTGCTGGAGGTGAACGTCGGCGGTGAGGCGTCCAAGAGCGGCGTGGCCCCGGAGGAGCTGCCGGCCCTGCTGGAAGCGGCGGCGGCGTACCCCTGCGTGCGGGTAAGGGGACTTATGACCATCCCTCCGGCGGAGTCCTTCCCCGGGGAGGCGGCGGGATATTTCCGTCAAATGCACGAGCTTTTTGTTGACATCCGTCGGAAAAAATACGATAATGTATTATTGACCGATCTGTCCATGGGCATGAGCTCGGACTATGAAGACGCGGTGCGCTGCGGCGCCACCATCGTCCGTCTGGGGACGGCCCTGTTCGGTCCGCGCAACTATGATATACAGGAGGCACCTGGGGATGGGACTCTTAGATGAGCTGAAAAAACTGACCAAGCCCTTTGACGACGAGGATTATCTGGAAGAGGATCTGGACGACCCCGTCCGGGCGGGCGGTCAGAATATGGGCAACCGGAGCTACGCCTCCTATGCCGAGCCTCCCCGCGCCGCCGAGAGCGCGCAGGCGGCTCCCCGCCGGCCCTACGCCTTTTCCCAGCAGGCCCGTCAGCCCCAGCAGGGCTACGGCTACGACGCCAACTACGCCCAGCAGGCCTATCAGCAGGCCTACGCCCGGCAGAACGGCGGCTACGCCCAGCAGCAGGCATACCAGCAGGAGGCCGCCTACGGCCAGCAGCAGGCTTACCAGCAGCAGAGCTATACCCAGCAGCAGAGCTACGCCCAGCAGCAGACCAAGCTGCTCCTGGTGCACCCGGACCGCTTCGAGGTGGCGGCGGATATCGCCGACCGCATCCGGGAGCGGAACGCCATCGTGCTGAATCTGGAAAGCACTCAGAAGGACACCACCCGCCGGATCCTGGACTTTCTCTCCGGCGTGACCTACGCCCTGGGCGGCAAGGTCAAGCGGGTAGCCGGCAACACCTACATCATCACGCCCGCCGGGATGGACTTCCTGGGGGACAGCATAGAAGAACAGCAGCCCGCCGCTCCCGCCTATTTCTGAAAAACCATACTCTTAAATACAAATCATGCAAAGGGGTAAACTGATATGATCACTGCACAGGACATTCGTGAAAAGACCTTTGAGAAGACCACCTTCGGCGGCTACGCCATGAACGAAGTGGACGATTTTCTTGACGAGCTGGCCAACGATCTGGCCGCCTCCCAGAAGGAAAGCGCCACCCTCCGGGCCAAGATGAAGGTCCTGGTGGACAAGATCGAGGAGTACCGGGAGAGCGAGGACGCCATGCACATGGCTCTTGTCTCCGCCCAGAAGGTCGCCAAGAGCGTGGAAGCCGAGGCCCAGGAGAAGGCCGACGCCATCGTGGCCGAGGCCCAGGAGAAGGCCGACGCCCTGCTGGCCGACGCCAGGTCCCAGTCCGAAGCCCTGCTCAGCGGTCTGGAGACCCAGCGCAAGGCAGAGGAGCTGCGGCTGGAAAAGGCCCAGAACGCCGCCGCCGAGTATATCCAGAAGTTCCGCATGGTGCTGGAGCACGAGACCAGCTTCCTGGACTCCCTGAAGGACTCCGATCTGGTGCGGGACATCATCGTGACCCCCGCCCCCGCCGAAAAGCCCGCCATCCCCGCTCCCGCGGAGGAAGAGGCCCCCGCGGAAGAGGAAGCGCCCGCGGAGGAAGCGCCCGCCGCCGAGGATTACGTGGAGGCTTTTGAAAAGGCCGTCTACGATTTTGAGGACGCCATTCCCGAAGCCGAGGACGGAGACGACGCCCCCTCCTTCCGCTTCTGATCCATACAGTATTTATTCCTTATCGTGTCGATAACGCCTCGCAGAGTTCGCCGCCGCGGCGGCGAATAAAGTGAGATCATTTTCGACGGCGGCGTGTACGTCGGCGAAAATACCTCTCGGTCTGCCAGTGTGCGACTGTAAGGAGTGCATGCAGCAGACCGCAGTCTTCTCAAATGAGAGCGTAAGCGAAGCGGCTCTCATTTGAAGCGCGGCGCAAACGCGGTTTGACGCCGCGCAAAGGGCGGGGCCGGTCGGCCCCGCCTTTCATGAGCTTTATAAAACGTAAACAGGAGAAGCAACCCCCATGGACTACAACGCCACAGTCAATCTGCCTAAAACCGATTTCCCCATGCGCGCCGGCCTGCCCAAGCGGGAGCCGGACATGCTCGCGGCCTGGAATGAGCTGGACCTCTACCACGAGATCCTCCGCCGCAACGAGGGCAAGCCCCTCTTCGTGCTGCACGACGGCCCTCCCTTTTCCAACGGCCAGCTCCACATGGGCCACGCGCTGAACAAGTGCCTCAAGGACTTCATCAACCGCTACAAGTCCATGACCGGCTACCGGGTGCCCTACACCCCCGGCTGGGACAACCACGGCATGCCCATCGAGAGCGCCATCATCAAGGAGCAGCGGCTCAACCGCAAGGCCATGAGCGTCAGCGAATTCCGTTCCGCCTGCCACAAGTACGCCCAGCGGTACGTGGACGTGCAGCGGGAGGGCTTTCAGCGGCTGGGCGTCCTGGCGGAGTGGGACAAGCCCTATCTGACCATGAATCCGGCCTTTGAGGCCGAGGAGGTCAGGGTCTTCGGCAAGATGTATGAAAAGGGCTACATCTACAAGGGCCTGAAGCCCGTGTACTGGTGCCCCAACGACGAGACCGCTCTGGCGGAGGCCGAGATCGAGTACAAGGACGACCCCGTCACCACCGTGTACGTAAAGTTCCCCCTGCGGGACGACCTGGGCAAGCTGCCCGGCGCGGACCGGGAAAAGACCTTCTTCGTGATCTGGACCACCACCATCTGGACCCTGCCCGGCAACCTGGGCATCTGCCTGCACCCCCGGGAGAGCTACGCTCTGGTGAAGGCCCCCAACGGCGAGACCTATGTCATGGCCGAGGCGCTGACCGAAAAGGTCATGCGGATCGGCGGCTTCGACTCCTGGGAGATCCTGGAGACCCATCCCGGCTCCTTCTTTGAGAATATGCTGGCGTACCATCCCTTCCTGCCCAAAACCTCCCGCATCCTCAACGCGGAGTACGTCACCATGGACTCCGGCACGGGCCTTGTCCACACCGCCCCCGGCTTCGGCGTGGACGACTACAACACCTGCCGCCGCTACGGCATGGACATGGTGGTTCCCGTGGACGACCAGGGCCGCCACACCGACTACGCCGGCAAGTACGCTGGACTGAAGACCGAGGAATCCAATCCCGTCATCCTGGCGGACATGCGCGAGAGCGGCATGCTCTTCGCCAGCGAGGAGATCGTACACAGTTATCCCCACTGCTGGCGGTGCAAAAAGCCC
>JAFTBW010000166.1 GCA_017455015.1 Oscillospiraceae bacterium
CATCAGCGCGGGCTGCAAGGCCAACGGCATGAACTATTCCACCTTCATGCACGGTCTGAAGCTGGCCGGCATTGAGATGAACCGGAAGATGCTCAGCGAGATGGCCATCCATGACCCCGCCGCTTTCACCTCTCTCTGCGAGAAAGCGAAGAGCGCGGGCTGAGCCGGACCCACATCAGAATAGCGATACGCCAACCCCCGGGACTGCCTCTGCGCTCCCGGGGGTTGGCATCTCTAAGGAAGCGCTGAATTATTCCAAACCAGCGAAAATCCCTCAATGGGGGGATTGAGCTTTTTCTGCTGTTCGGATTTAATCAGCGCTTCCCTATTCCTGCGGCCCGTAGAGAGGCAGAACCTGGCCCGCCGGAATCCCCAGGCGTTCGGGGAAACGCGCGGGCCTCCGGTCCTTTGGCAAACGCCACCACAGCGCCGGGCTCCGGGGGTCCTGGCCTCGGAAGCGGAACAGAAGCACCCAGGCGAAAGGCTCCTCCAGCTCTCCGGCATATTCCACGGGAAAGCAGTTTTCCCCGCAGTCCGGGCTGAGCGCATGGGCGCGAAACGCAACTCCCGTCAGCTCCGGAAGCAGATCACGAGCCGCGGTCAGGGTGACGTTCCAGTTCGGGACGCTGACGCTGCGGGCATCCTGCCGCGCGCCAGGGGCGATGTTTTTGCATCCGGTGAGCCGGGCAGCGGGAAAGCTGCCGGGATCGGCAAACGCCTCCTTGAGGGGACGGGTCTCCCCTACCGCGCCGCCGTTGGCCAGGGCGAGGCGGGAGCACATGTGATATGCCTCATCCCTGCTGTGGGTGACCAACAGCACCGGGCAGTCCCAGGCATCCAACGTCTCCCGCAGCTCCAACTGGAGCCGAAGGCGGAGATGGGAGTCCAGGGCGGAAAAGGGCTCGTCCAGCAGCAGGAGTCTCGGACGGCTGACCATGATCCTGGCAAGCGCGGTCCGCTGTGCCTGACCGCCGGAGAGCTGCGCCGGCCTGTGGCCGGCAAGCTCCTCAAGGCTGAACCGGTGCATGGCCTCGGCAGCCAGCCGCCTCCGCTCCCGCCGGTTTCGCACCCGGCTCAGCCCGCAGAGGATGTTCTGCTCCACGGTCATATGGGGAAACAGGGCGTAGCTTTGAAAGAGGAAGCCCAGCTCCCGGCGCTGGGGCGGCAGATTGATCCCGCGTTCAGCGTCAAAGAGCGCCTTCCCATCCAGGACGATCCTCCCCCGGTCGGGGCGGCAAATGCCCGCAATGCACCGCAGCGTCAGGCTTTTGCCGCTGCCCGAGGCCCCCAACAGGCCGGTGATCCCGGTCCCGGCGGAGAACGACGCCCGGAGGGTAAAATCCCCCAGCGTTTTTTCGATGTCCACCTCCAGGCTCATGCGCCGCCCCTCCCCCGATTCCGTCCCTCCAGCAGATTGACCGCCACCAGCACCGCAGCGGAGATCGCCAGATTCACCAGCACCCACCGAAAGGCAAGGGCGTCCTCGTTCGTGCGCCAGAGCTGATAGACGGTGGTGGAGATGGTGGCGGTCCTGCCGGGGGTGTAGCCCGCCAGCATACTGGTGGCCCCGTACTCCCCCAGCGCCCGGGCAAAAGCCAGCACCGTCCCGGCCAGGATCCCCTGGCGGCAGCAGGGCATGCGGATGTGCCAGAAGATCCAGGCGTTTCCGAGCCCCAGGGTCTGCCCCGCCTGCGCCAGCGTCTGGTCAAAGGTCTCAAAAGCGCCCCGGGCGGTGCGGTACATCAGCGGGAAGATCACCACGGTGGTGGCAAAAATGCCGGACCACCAGACCATGGTCAGCCGCAGTCCGAAGACAGACAGCGCCCAGGCCCCCAGCACCCGCCTGGGTCCCAGCAGGCGCAACAGCAGATAGCCCACCACCGTGGGCGGCAGCACCAGCGGCAGCGTCAGCACCGCATCCAGCAAACCTTTCACCGCTCTGGGCGCCCTGGCGATATAGTAGGCCGCGCCTATCCCAAGAAAAAAGACGATGAATGTGGAGATGCCGGCGATGCGCAGGGAGTTCCACAGAGGAAACCAGTCCATCCGCTCACTCCTCTCCCAAGGGCGTGAAGCCCACGCCTTCAAACACCGCCGCTGCCTCCGGTCCCCGCAGGTAGTCCAGAAAGGCCTGTGCCTGCTCGGGGTGCTTTGAGATGTTCAGCACCGCGGCCGGGTAGATCACCTGCCCGCACATCTCCGACGTGGCGGTGTCCGCCACCGCAAGCCCGGCGGAACAGGCGTCCGTGGCGTAGATGATGCCGCAGTCCACCGCGCCGGTGCTGACCTGGGCGGTGACCTCCTTCACATTACTGCCATAGGTCACCGCGCCCTTGCCGGCCAGCTCCTGCTCGTCAAGGCCGTAGTAATCCAGAATCTTTTGGGTGTACTGCCCCACCGGCACGTCGCTGTTGCCCATGGCCAGCAGCACGGTCCCCTCCGCCAGCCGGTCGGCCAGCGTGTCATAGCTGTCGATGCCCTTCGGGTTCCCCTCGGGTACGGCCAGCGCGACCTTGTTTTCCAGCAGGTCCACCCTGCTGCCCTGGAGCACAAAGTCCAGGCCCTCCGGGTTCGCCTCCCCGGCGGACGCGTCCAACTGGTTCATCTGCTTCGGGGCAGCGGAGATAAACAGGTCCGCCTCCGCCCCCTCCTGGATCTGCGTTTTGAGGGTCCCGGAGGAGTCAAAGTTGAACACCAGTTCCACATCCGGCGCGGCAGAGGAATACAGCTTCTGTATCTCCGTCAGGGTCTCCGTCATGCTGGCCGCCGCGAATACGGTCAGTTCCGTCTTTCCTTGCGGAGTGGAAGACGCACCGCAGGCTGTCAGCAGCGGCAGCAGGGTAAGTCCCAGGGCAGCAGCCCGGATCAGGTTCTTGTGGACGCCATTTTTTTGCTGCATGGTTTTTCCTCCTCTTTCCCGCTTCCGCCGGACCGACGCGCAGGAAACAGCCGTCCCCTCCGGCTGACAGACGGAAAAAACCGGTCTGTCCGCGCAAAGGCAAACAGACCGCATGAAATGAGCCCCTCCCTCACGCGGGAGAGGAATTTATCATCGCTCATTCCGATCCTCGGTAAAAAGCGCGCCGGGGCCGGAATCTGTTTCCTTCTCAAACACGGAAAGCCGGAGCGTTTCCCCTCCGACTCTGAGGCATGAGAGGCTTTTTCTCCCTGCCGTCGTCCGTCCGCCCGTGGCGCGTGTTCCCGCTTTAGGGCGTCCGGATCGGAAACGTGATCAATTTTCCCTGCAATTGTACCAAAGTCCCGCCTTTCTGTCAATCTTTTCTTGCAACCGCAGGGAGCGGTGTGGTAAAATAGTTTGATTATGCTTGCAAGATGTGTTCGATAAAAAACGGAGGAACGGTTTTATGGCTCCCAAGAAAGTTCAAATTCCGGAAGAGAACAAGGAATGGCGCATCTACTTTCCGGACGATCTCCTGGAAAAGGCGGAGCGGCTGGCGGAGCAGAGCCGGGCAGAGGACCCGGACTTTGACGAGCGCAGCGCGTCGGTCACGCTGCACACCGGGCAGCGGCGGTCCTATCAGGTCGCGATCCATAACGCGCCGGCGCGCTACGACCAGGATTGGAATCCCCACAACTTTTACTGCTCCTGCCTGACCAAGCGGAGCTGGGGCGTCCACCGGAACGGACGGTACCGGAGTTATTCCGTCTGCCAGCATGAGGCGGCGCTGCTGCTGCTGTGGGAACGGCGGCGGGGCGGCCCTTGGATCTTTCCCCTGCCCGACGAGATCCGGGAAAAGCTCGAACGGAAGCGGCGGCGGGAGGAGGAGAAAGCCGCCCGGGCGGAGCGGAAAAAGCGGGAGGAAAAGCTTCCCGCAGACCCGGGAGAGCTGTTTCCCGGCAGAGGAACGGACGGCACCTTCTACGACGTGGGTACAGCAGCCGCAGCCTGCCGGAGCAATCTTTACGCCCTCGGCCGGGCAAGGGAGCTGCTGGAGGGCGGAACCGTTCAGTTGGACGAGCCCAAGCTGGACTTCGACAACTCCGGGGAACAGCTTTTGACCGTCCGCGCCGCCGTGTCCGACGAGCTGGAACAGCGCGAGCTGGTCCTGCGCATCGGCCGGGACAAAATCAAGTTCCACCGCTGCCAGTGCCGCCCCGACTACGAGTATTATTACGCCACTTCCTCCGCTCTGTGCGAGCACGAGCTGGCGGCGCTGGTCCGGCTGCGGGACTACGTCCTGGCCCATGATCCCGGAGACGCCACCGACCTTGCCGCCGCCCAGTTTTTCGACGCGCTGGAAAACGCTTCCGCCCAGCGGCGGGCGCTGGACGAGGATCGGGAGAAACCGCGCAACCGGGTGGTCACCCTCTCCCCCCGGCTGCTGCTGGAGGGCGGCGAGCTCAAGCTGACCTTCAAGGCGGGACTTGCCGGGGAGCGGCAGCTCATTCTTCGGGGCATCCGGGAACTGCTGGACGCCGCAGAGAGCCGGAGAGAGTGTGCCCTCAGCAAAAAGGTGACGGTGGATTTCTCCCTCCAGGATTTCACGGAGGACAGCGTTCCCTGGGTGACCTTTCTCCAGCGGCGGGTCAGCGAGACCGATGTGGTGAACGACAGGCTCCAAGCCTCCCGCTACTACGCCCCCTCCCTGGCGGTGAAGACCAGGGATACGCTTTCTGGAGCGCATCTGGACCGCTTTTATGAGCTGGCGGAGGGGGGCGACTGCGCGTTCCGGGACAACAGCGAGTCTGCGGACCGGAGCATCCGGATCGGCCATGCCCCGCCAAGGGTCACGCTGTCCACCCAGCGCATCGCAGGCGCGGACGGGCGGCTCCTGGGCGTGACCGTCACCGGAAAGATGCCGGTGATCCTGCGGGGCAGCGCGGGGAGCTACGTGCTGGCCGCCGACAGCCTGAGCCGGATCACCGCCGCGGAGGAGCAGGTCCTCCGCCCTTTTCAGGCCGCTGCGGACGAGGGCGGCAACATCCGCTTTCAGGTGGGTAAAAACGCCCTGCCGGAGTTCTACTACCGGGTGCTGCCCCGGCTGGCGGAGAGCCCCTGCGTGGATTTGGAGGACAACTGCGCCGCCGAGGCGGAGGCCCTGCTGCCCCCGGAGCCGGCGTTCACGTTCCGGCTGGATACCGACGAGCAGGCCGGCGTTCTGACCTGCCTGGTCCTGGTGGCCTACGGGGACGCCGCGCCCGTCCCGATCCTCCCTCATGGAAGAGAAGAGCGTGCTTTCCTGGATGTGGCCCAGGAAAGCCGGGCACTCACGGCGGTGAGCGGCTTTTTCCCCGACTATGACGGTAATCGCGGGTTGTTCCAGGCCCCCTGGTCCGAGGATGAATATTTCCGCATCCTCACCGAGGGTGTGCGGGAGCTGGGACGGCTTGGCACGGTGGAAGGCAGCGACGCATTCCGCCGGAACGCGCTGCGCCCCATGCCCCAGCTCCGGGTGGGCGTCTCCCTGGAGAGCGGCCTGCTGGACATCTCCGTCCTGAGCCGGGACATGTCCCCGGAG
>JAFTBW010000167.1 GCA_017455015.1 Oscillospiraceae bacterium
GCGGACGGCGCTCTCCTCCGCGCTGTCCTCCGGCAGCTCCATCCCCGCCCGGCGGGCCAGAAAGGCCACCGCGTCGGGGAACGTGAGATTCTCGATCTCCATGATGAAATTGATGACGCCGCCGCCCTTGCCGCAGCCGAAGCAGTGGTAGATCTGCTTGTCCGGGGCCACGGAAAAGGAGGGGGTCTTCTCGCTGTGAAAGGGGCAGAGCCCGAACAGGTTCGCGCCGCTGCGCTTCGTCAGGCGGACGTAGCCGCTGACCACGTCCACGATCTCGTTCCGGTCCGCGACCTCCTGCAGAAAGCTGTCCGAAAACTGCATACGCTCCCCCCTTCGCTGTTTTGTACTCGCGGTCACGAATACTTGCAAACAACTTTCGTTGCCTCGCAGAGTTCGCGCCCGCAGGTGCGAATAAATCAAATCCATTTTTGGCGGAAACCGCGTTTTCGCCAAAAATACTTCTCACGGAGTGCGTGCCGCTCCCCCGCGGCGGCGCGAACGAAGTGCGACCTTTCACGGAGCAATGAAATTGAAAATTTCATTGCTCGTGAGTATTTACCCCGTCCAGGCGGCGGGGATAAACAGGCGGCTGTAGAGCTGCAGGGCATAGGAGTCCGTCATGCCGGCTATGTAGTCGCAGACCGCCTGCTCCAGGCCGTCCTCCCGCGCCAGGCGGCGGTAGAGCTCCGGCAGCTCCTCCGGGTATCGGAGGTAGCGGTCGTAGATGCTCCCCAGCAGGCCCAGCACCTTGCTCTCCTCCCGCTTGGCGGTGGGGTTGCGGTAGACGGCGTCGTACATATAGTTGTGGAAAAAGTCGAAGACCTCCGCCATGGGCTCGGTCATCCGGATCTCCCCGCCGGCGCTGCCGGAAATCAGATCCGTGACAAAGCTGTTGATCCGGGCGCTGGTCCGGTCCCCGCAGGCCTCCGTGATGCGCGCCGGGATGTCCTCCGGACGCAAAATGCCGGCCCGCAGGGCGTCGTCCAGGTCGTGGTTGATGTAGGCGATCCGGTCGCACAGCCGGGCCACCGTGGCCTCCCGGGTGTCGTCCGGCGCGCCGTAGGTGTGGTTCAGGATGCCCATCCGGGTCTCATAGCAGAGATTCAGCCCCGCCCCGTCCTTTTCCAGCCGGTCCACCACCCGCAGGCTCTGCTCGTAGTGGAAAAAGCTGCCCTTGAGCTCCCGGAGGGCGCGCTCCCCCGCGTGTCCGAAGGGGGTGTGACCCAGATCGTGGCCCAGGCCGATGGCCTCCGCCAGGTCCTCGTTGAGATGCAGGGCCCTGGCGACGGTCCGCGCCAGCCGCGTCACCTCCAGGGTGTGGGTCAGGCGGGTGCGGTAGTGGTCCCCCTCGGGCCGGAGGAAGACCTGGGTCTTGTCCCTGAGCCGCCGGAACGCCTTGCTGTGGGTGATCCTGTCCACGTCCCGCTGAAAACAGGTGCGCACGGGGCAGGGCTCCTCCGGTTTTTCCCGTCCCCGGGAATCCGCGGAGCGGACCCCGTCGGGGCCCACCAGCAGCCGTTCCAGCGCCTCGTATTCCTCTCTGGGGCAGGCCATGGCAGCGCCCCCTTTCCCTCCGGCCAGTTTCGCTATATACATTATACGCCGCAAATTTCCGATTTCCTCTTTTCTTTTGCAAAAAAAATTCTGTTCACGCAAATTGACCGGAGCGTCCGTCTTGTAAATGCCCCGATTCTGTGGTATACTGTTATTTTAAGAGACTGTTTTCCGCCCCATTTCAGCCGGGGCGGGCATAAAGGAAGCGCTGATAAAAGCAACGCGCGCGGTTGGCGAGCAAATTTTGTGTCCGTCAAGGCGCAAAAACCGCAGAAATACTTTGTGCATTTCAAGGTTTTTGGAACACTCTTGCGCGAGGGGACCCGCCGCGAAGCGGTGGGCGTGCATACCGCTCCGAGGCGCAAAATTTGCCGCCAAACGTGCGCGGGGATTGATTCAGCGTTTCCGAAAAGACAAAGGAGCGGCCAAGGCCATGGGAAACGAGACGACCGAAATCAGAAAAAAGAGGATATTCAGCGGGATTCAGCCCTCGGGCGAGCTGACCCTGGGCTCCTACCTGGGAGCCATCAAGAACTGGAGGGAGATGCTGGAGGAGTACGACTGCCTGTACTGCATCGTGGACATGCACGCCATCACCGTGCGGCAGGACCCCGCCTTGCTGCGCCGCCGCGCCCTGACCCAGCTTGCGCAGTACATCGCCTGCGGCCTGGACCCGGAAAAATGCATCCTGTTCATCCAGAGCCACGTCCACCAGCACGCGGAGCTGGCCTGGGTGCTGGGCTGCTACACCCAGTTCGGGGAGCTTGGCCGCATGACCCAGTTCAAGCAGAAGAGCCAGCAGCACGCCGACAACATCACGGCGGGGCTGTTCACCTATCCGGTCCTGATGGCGGCGGACATCCTGCTCTACCAGGCCGACGCGGTGCCGGTGGGCGCGGACCAGAAGCAGCACGTGGAGCTGTGCCGGGACATCGCGGAGCGCTTCAACGGCGTATACGGCGATGTGTTCACCCTGCCGGAGCCTTTCATCCCCAAGATGGGAGCCAGGGTCATGTCCCTGGGGGACCCGTCCAGCAAGATGAGCAAGTCCGACCCGGACGGCTGCGTGTTCCTGCTGGACAAGCCCGAGGACATCCGGCGGAAGTTCCGGCGGGCGGTCACGGACTGCGACACGGAAAACTGCGTCCGCTTTGACCCGGAGAACAAGCCCGGCGTCAGCAATCTGCTGACCGTCTACTGCGCCGCTGCGGGCAAGACCCTTGCGGAAGCGGAGGCGGAGTTTGCCGGACAGGGCTACGGAGCCTTCAAGCCCGCCGTGGCCGACGCGGTGATCGCCATGACCGATCCCATCCGGGCGGAGACGGAGCGGCTGCTGCGCGACAAGGCATATTTGCAGCAGGTGTACGCCCAGGGGGCGGAGAAGGCCGCCGCCCTGGCCCGCCGGACCCTGCGGAAGGTATATAAAAAGGTGGGCTTCATCGAAGGCTGAACCGCCCGAGGCGGATAAACCCACACAGACAAGAGGAGCATTTTCATGCTGTTTCCTGAGATGCAGCTCTGGCTGCGGGTGGTGCTGGCGGTGGTGGTCGCTGCGGTCATCGCGTTCGGCGCCACGCCCATCATCAAATCCTACGCCGCCAAGATGGGAGCCATGGACATCCCGGACCACAAGCGGCGCATCCATGACCACCCCATCCCCCGGATGGGGGGCATGGCCATCTTCCTGGGCTTTTTCATCAGCGTGCTGCTGTTCGTCCAGGTGACGGAGCCGGTCCAGGGCATCCTGATCGGCGCGGTGATCATCGTCGCCACCGGCGCGGTGGACGACATCGTCAGCCTGAAATGGTACCTGAAGCTGGCGCTGCAATTGCTGGCTGCCGGGGTGGCCGTGCTCCACGGGGTCACGATCCAGGGCCTGAGCAACCCCAACGTGTTCTCCGAGAACGAGACCCTGGTCATCGGCATCCTCAACGTGCCGGTGACGGTGCTTTGGATCGTGGGCGTCACCAACGCGGTGAACCTGATCGACGGGCTGGACGGTCTGGCCTGCGGCGTCAGCGCCATCAGCTCCGTCACCATGCTGGTGGTGGCCCTGATGGTCTCCGAGCCGGGGGTGGCCCTGATCCTGGCCGCCCTGGCCGGGGGCTGCCTGGGCTTCATCCCCTACAACCTGAACCCCGCAAAGATCTTCATGGGGGACACCGGCGCGCTGCTGCTGGGCTATGTACTGGCTACGGTGAGTATTCTGGGCCTGTTCAAGTTCTACGCGGTCATCACCTTCCTGGTGCCCATCATGGCCCTGGCCCTGCCGGTGTTCGACACCCTCTTCGCCATCGTCCGGCGGCTGCTGAAGGGCCAGAACCCCATGGCCCCGGACCGGGGACATCTGCACCACCGGCTCATCGACCACGGCCTGAGCCAGAAGCAGGCCGTGGCGGTCCTCTACTCCATCAGCGCCATGATGGGCCTCACCGCCGTGGTGCTGTGCACCACCGGAAGGCTGCGTCTGATGCTGCTGCTGGTGGATCTGGTGATCGCGGTGGCGGTGGGCATGTTCGTCTACCGCACCATCGAGCACCCCGCCGCCCTGCCCCCCGCCCGGGAGCAGGAGAAGAAAAAATAGTCGATTGCGAAACTGCGTTTCGCAATCGAGAACGTGCGCTTATCGCACGGGCTCGCGCAAGGCTCGCCTCAGGGTGTTTTTGAGGCGGCAAAGCTGCCTCAAAAACGGATTTGGTTCCCTACGGGGCAGGGATTCAAACCTGATTACTGTTTTCCTGACCGTTGGAAAAATGGAAGAGGTGGCTCCATGAAAAGAAAGCGCGGCACATTCTTCTATGTCCTGCTGGTGCTGGCGGTGGTGGCCCTGGGCGGGCTGCTGTATCTGCTCAATCCCTCCGCGACCCCCGAAACCGCGCCCGTCCACTTAGCTCCCCTCCCCTCCGCCGAGCCCACGCCCGCCCGCAGCGGCGGCGCGTCGGCGGACCGGCGGCTCATCGCCGTGGACGCGGACACGGTCCGCAGCGTGCTGGGCTCCCTCTCCCGGGCGGAGAGCTATTCCCGCACCCTCAGCGTCCAGCGCTTCTGGAGCAGCGGCAGCGTGTCCACGGAGCTGTCCGTATGGGTCCGGGGCGACAGCATCCGGATCGCCGGCCGGGACGAGAGCGGGCAGGAGGAGAAAAACGTGCTGCTCCGGGGCGGGGAAAAGTGGATCTGGTACACGGGACAGCCCGGCGTCTGGCACGGGCCGGCCCGGGAGGGGGACGGGGACGCCTATCAGATGCTGTCCCCCTACGAGGACATCCTGCGGCTGGACCGCGGGGCCATCCTGGACGCGGGCTGCGAGACATACGAGGACGAGCTGTGCATCTATGTGCGCAGCAAAAGCGGCAGTCTGGGCTATGAGACCCTCTCCTACATCTCCGTGGACACCGGGCTTCCGGTCCGGACGGAGGTATACGACGGCCAGACCCTGATCTACGCCATGTACAGCTCTCCCGCCCTGCTCACCCCGCCGGACAGCGTCGTGTTCGCAGCCCCGGAGTGAGCGCTTTAGACCACTTATGGCCGAAAGATTTCGCAAAATGGCAAAATCTTTTCGACCTGTGCAGTTGAATGAACCGCACCCAAGGGGAAATCCTGCGCCCTATCCTTCCCCCTCCGGGGGAAGGTGGCACGGCCGATCTCCCGCGA
>JAFTBW010000168.1 GCA_017455015.1 Oscillospiraceae bacterium
GGTATTCCTCCCTTTCCTTGTCTGGCGGAAGCATACCTCCGGTACCTTAAACCAACCTTAAATCGCCTCCGCCGAACGTTTTTTCGCAAAGGGCTTCGGAGACGGTTTTGTTATATTATGAGAATATCATTCATTCGATCAGCCAGCTCTTCCGGGGTGTGCAGGGCGGCGATGTGCTCCTGCCCCATCTTGCCGACAAAGGGACAGAACAGCAGCCCATCGGCAACCATGGCGGCATGTCTATTCCTCCTATTCCCCGTCGATGAGGCCCAGGTACAGGTCGTTTACGTTGGTGCCCGTGGGGCCGGTGACGATGAGACCGTCCACCGCCTGAAGGGCGTGGTAGGCGTCGTTGTTGTGCAGCGCGTCGTGCAGTGAAATCCCTTTTTCCTTCAGCTCGTCAAGGGTGTCGCCGTCCACATAGCCGCCCGCCGCGTCTGTGGGGCCGTCCGTTCCGTCGGACCCCACGCTGATGACGCAGGCGTTAGATAGCCCCCGGAGCCCTTCCGCGGCGGAGAGGGCCAGCTCCTGGTTCCGGCCGCCGAGACCATGGCCCGTGAGATGCACCACCGTCTCGCCGCCGGCCAGGAAGGCCAGTTTCTTTCCCTCTTTGGCATGGGCGCGGAGGACGGCGCTTAAGAAGCGTCCCGCCTCCCGCGCCTCGCAAGCCAGCCGGTCAGTGAGAAATACGGGTTCGTAACCCAGGCGCTGGCAGGCCTCCCCCGCAGCATGACACAGCTCCCCCACGCTGCCCACCACCTGGGCGCGGACGTTCCCCAGCGCTTTGGGGGTCTCGATGCGGAGGCAGCTCTCCGCCTCGGCGGACAGCCGAAGGTGATACTTCTCCGCAATCGCCAGGGCGTCGTCGCAGGTGGCGCTGTCGGGGCTGACGGGGCCGGAGGCGATCATATCCAGCGGATCGCCCAAAATGTCCGACAGAATCACGGCCTCCACCCGGGCGGGGGCGCAATGGGCGGCAAACTTGCCGCCTTTCACCGCCGAGAGCCGCTTCCGGATGGTGTTGATCTCCACGATGTCTGCCCCGCAGGCCAGGAGCTGGCGGGTGGCGTCCTGCAACTCACAGAGCGGGATCAGGGGCTTTTCAAAGAGGGCGCTGCCGCCGCCGGAGAGAAGAAACAGCACCGTGTCGTCCTCCCGGAGATCTTCCGTCAGAGACAAGGCGGCTTCGGCGGCCAGGACGCTGTTTTCATCCGGCACGGGATGCCCCGCCTCAAAGCAGCGCAGCCCGGCGATGGGCCCGTCAAAATGGCCGTATTTGCTGATGACAATCCCCTCTGTCACTGGCACGCTGAGAACGGACAGCGCCGCCGCGGCCATACGGGGCGCGGCCTTACCGGCAGCGATGAGAAACACCCGGCCCGGAAACCGTTTTCCCAGCAGCGCACGGCGCACCGCGCCCTCCGGCATTACGGCGTTGATGGCCGTATAGGCGGCTTTTTCCGCGTCGAGGCGAAGTTTACGATTCATGGCTGACTCCTTTTTGGCGCAGCAGCCCCGGCAGAAGCCGGGGCTGTCCTGTTTCCTGTTTATCTGCCGATCTGAATCCCGGAGAGGGTTTCATAATACCGGGCGATGGCGCTGTGATCCTTCTGCCCGCCCTCGTGGTTGTGCATCCACTGGAACAGCTCCTGCACGGAGGCCGTCATGGGGACGTGTTGCCGGAGGTGGCCTATTCCCGGAAATGCAAAGCGGAGACTGGCTTTAGTATCAACAATTACATCAAGATTGTCAA
>JAFTBW010000019.1 GCA_017455015.1 Oscillospiraceae bacterium
ATTATGAACCGGGAGAGCGTGGACGGCGGCGTCATCCGCACGGGCCCCAGCGTCCGCACAGCCTACCTGCCCCAGATTATCCACTTCGACCACCCGGAGCGCAGCATGGTGGACACCATGATTTACGAGAAGAAGAACATGTCCGCCACCTCCGCCCGCAACCGGCTGGCGGCCTACGATTTCCGGGGGGAGGATGTGTTCAAAAGCGTGGCGGTGCTGTCCGGCGGGGAGCTGTCCCGGCTGCGGCTGTGCATGCTGATGGACGAGGAGATCAATTTCCTCATTCTGGACGAGCCCACCAACCATCTGGACATCGCCTCACGGGAGTGGATCGAGGAGGCGGTGGAGGCCTTTGAGGGCACTTTGCTGTTCGTCAGCCACGACCGGTACTTCATCGACCGGTTTGCCACCCGGATTTGGGAGCTGGAGGGGGGTACCATCACCGATTACCCCATGAATTTCGCCCAGTACCGGGCGGCGAAGGCGGCCCAGGAAAAGGGAAAGCCCGCCCCGCCTCCGGCGGAGAAGAAGGGGGACACCCGGCCCGTCCGGGGAAACCGTGCCCAGCAGGCCGCCCGGCGGCAGCTCACCAGCTGCGAGAGCGCCAGCGCCCGGCGGGAGGAGGAATGCCGCCGGCTGGATGAGGAGATGACCCTCCACGGCGCAGAGGCGGAAAAGCTGGCGGAGCTGTATGGGCAGAAGCAGGACGCCGAAGCCCAACTGGAACAGGAAATGGAACGCTGGGAAGCATTGAGCTTGCAGGCGGAAGAATAGGAGGAACAACACATGAGCGACGTATTGTGCGTGTATTATTCCCGCAGTGGCAACACCAAGGCCGCCATGGAGGAGGTGGCCCGGGCACTGGACGCCGAGCTGGTGGCGCTGGACGACGGCGTGGACCGCAGCGGCTTGCGGGGCTATCTCCGCTCCGGCAGAGACGCCATGCGGAAGGCCACCCGGGCGCTGGCCCCGGTGGAGACGGAAAAGGCATTAAGCGACTACCGCCTCATCATCATCGGCACCCCTGTGTGGGCGGGCCGGTGCGCCAGCCCTGTGCGTGGCTATCTCAAGCGCCGGGGGCTGGAAATGAACCGGGTGGCCTACCTGCTGACCCGCCGCAGCGCCACGCGGTATGAATCCGTGTACCATCAGATGGACATGTACACCGCCCAGCCTCACCTGTTCGAGGTGTCGCTGCAGCCCGGCAGCGAGGGCTATGACTTCTGGAAAGAGCAGTTCATCGGCGACGTGAAGCGGTATCTGGGGCGGGCATGATGCTGGAAAAATTGGCGAAAATCGCAGAGCGCTATGAAGCGCTGGAACAGCGCCTGGGCGACCCGGCGGTGTACGGCGACCGGGAGAAGCTGAAGGAGCTGAGCCGGGAGCAAAAGGAACTGACCCCCATCGTGGCGGCCTACCGCGAGTATCGGGACGCCTGTGAAAGGGCCGACCAGGCCAAGAAACTGCTGCCCGACGAGGAGATGGGGGAGCTGGCCCGGGAGGAACTGGAGGCCGCCGAGGGCGACAAGGCCCGGTTGGAGCAGGAATTGAAGCGCCTGCTGCTGCCCCGGGACCCCAACGACGACAAGAATGTGATTCTGGAAATCCGCTCCGGCATCGGCGGCGAGGAGGGGGCCCTCTTTGCGGCGGATTTGCTGCGGATGTACCAGATGTATGCCGAGCGGCGGGGCTTCCGCATGGACTTGGCCTCCCTCAACGAGACGGAACTGGGGGGCGTGAAGGAGGCGGTGGCCACCGTGGAGGGCGAGGGCGCATGGTCACGGCTGAAATTTGAGGCCGGCACCCACCGGGTGCAGCGGGTGCCGGAGACGGGGTCCAGCGGGCGCATCCAGACCTCCGCCGCCACCGTGGCGGTGATGCCTGAGGCGGAGGAGGTGGCCCTCACCATCGACCCCAAGGACTTGCAGATCGACACCTTCCGCTCCTCCGGCGCGGGAGGACAGCACGTGAACAAGACTGAGTCCGCCATCCGCATTACCCATCTGCCCACGGGCACGGTGGTGGAGTGCCAGGACGAGCGCAGCCAATATAAAAACAAGGACCGGGCCATGAAGATTCTCCGGGCCCGGCTCTACGAGGCGGAGCGGGAGAAGCAGAACGCCGCCATTGCGGACACGCGCCGGGCCCAGGTGGGCACTGGCGACC
>JAFTBW010000169.1 GCA_017455015.1 Oscillospiraceae bacterium
CCTCCAGCTGGTGGAACATGGGGGAGTGGGTGGCGTCCGCCTCGTCCTTCCGGTACACCCGGCCGGGGGCGATGATGCGGATGGGAAGCGGACGGGTCTCCATGGCGTGTACCTGCATGGGGCTGGTTTGGGTCCGCAGCAGGACGGAGCTGTCCTCCGTGAAGTAGAACGTGTCGCTCCACTCCCGCGCCGGGTGGCCCTGGTCCGTGTTCAGCTTGTCAAAGTTGTAGGTGGCAAGCTCGATCTCGCTGCCGTCCAGCACGTCGAAGCCCATGCCGATGAAGATGTCCTTGATCTCGTCCAGCACGATATACATGGGGTGGCGGTGGCCCAGCTTCTGCTCCGCGCCGGGGATGGTCACGTCCAGCGCCTCTTTTTCCAGCCGGTGGGCAAGGGCTTTCTCCCCCAGCAGCTTTTTCTGGACCTCAAGCTGCGCCTCCAGCGCGGCGCGCACCTCGTTGGCAAGCTGCCCCATGGCGGGGCGCTCCTCGGCGCTCAGCTTTCCCATCTGTTTCAGGACCATGGTCAGCTCGCCCTTCTTGCCCAGGTACTGCACCCGCAGGGCGTCCAGGGCCTGGGCGTCCTCCGCCCCGGCGATGGCCGCGAGAGAGCTCTCCCGCAGCGCTTTCAACAGTTCTCTCATGTTCGCTTTCGTTTCCTTTCGATCGTAATACGTCTATTGCTTGAAATGTCGTATCTATTTAGTCGCCCCTTGTTTTCTCCCCCGAAGGGGGCGAAAACAAGGGCGTCCTAATTGTTTTGCGGCTTTTCCTCCCCCTCCGGGGGAGGAAAATGCCCGCAACTAAATAGATACGAAATGTCTATGTGATTCGGGGATTTACTGCTGGCGGCCGGAGGGAGCGGCGAACTGCTCGGAGAACGTGCGCCGGAAGCGCCCGCCGGAAATCTGGTTCTTGCCGCGGCGCTTTGCCTCGTACAGCCGGTTGTCCGCATGGTGCAGCATCTGCCGCAGGTCGCTGCTCAGCTCGGGTACTCCGTAGACATAGCCGCCGGAGAAGCAGACGGGGACGTCCTCGTCCCCCACCCGGAGCGCACGCATCCGCCGGGCCAGCTCGTCCGTCAGGGCGGAAATGCGCTGGGCGTCCGTCTCCGGCCAGACCACCAGAAACTCGTCGCCGCCGTAGCGGTAGCAATGGCGCTCGCCGAACAGCTCCCGCAGCAGCGCTCCCGTGGATTCCAGCACCCGGTCCCCGGTCTCGTGTCCGTAGCGGTCATTGACGGACTTGAAGTCGTCCACGTCCAGCATCAAAACCGTGATGGGATGCCTTTCCAGCTCCAGAAAATCCCGCCGCAGGGCGAAGCGGTTCTGCAGACCGGTGAGGGCGTCCGTCATAGAAACCTGTTCCAGCATCCGGTTGTCGTCCAGCAGCATGTGGTTCAGGGCCCGCAGCTCCTCCATGGCCTCCTCGTTGACCCGTTTGAGGCGCCCCACCACCGCAAAGTTCATGACCACGCCGGCGATGATGATGACAAGCTTCTGCCCGTTGAGCTCGGTGTAGTGAAAAAAGCTGTGGTCCGTGGAGAAGAAAAACATGGAGTAGACCACCATGACCGCTGCGCTGACCGCCCCGGGGGCAAGGCCGAACACGGCGGTGCAGGCCACAAGGCCGGTGATCAGGATCATGTTGGGGTTGGGGACATTCAGCAGATACACCCCCAGGCACAGCGCCGCCATCCCCAGAAAGGTCACAAGCAGCTTCTTCCACTCCGGCCAGAAGCTTGCCCGGTACTTTTTCAACTCAAATTCACCCACATTGGCCGTTCGCATCGCATCAATCCGCCTCCCGTTACAAAAAAACAGCTTTCCTCCCAGAAGCCTGGGACGAAAGCCATGCCTGACGCTTCCGCGATACCGCAGATATTATACGCGGATTCCCCCGAATTGGCAAGAACGAAATTGACTAATTTTCAAAAGCGATTATAATATATCGTATTGTTTTTGTATAGGAGATGAGCGTATGCTGGCACTGAGTACGGCGGCGGATATGCGCAGGGCGGACGAGCGGGCCATCCGCGAGCGGGGGATCCCCTCCCTGGAGCTGATGGAGCGGGCCTCCAAGGCGCTGGCGGCGCAGGCTGCGGCGCTGTCGGAGGATGCGGAGGAAACGGTCCTGATCCTCTGCGGCAGCGGCAACAACGGCGGGGACGGTATCGGCGCGGCGGCGGAGCTGCTGCGGCTGGGCCGCCCCGTCCGGGCGCTGCTGGTGGGGGACCGGGCGAAGATGACCCCGGACGCCCGGGCCATGGCCGCGGCGCTGGAGGAAAAGGGCGGCGTGCTGGAGGACTATAACCCCGCCGCGCCGCTGCCGGAGTGCGCCGTCATCATCGACGCGCTGTTCGGCGTGGGGCTGGACCGCCCGCTGCGGGGAAACGCCCTGACGGCGGTGGAGGCCATCAACGCCTCCGGGGCGCGGGTGGTCAGCGCCGACATCCCCAGCGGCGTGGCGGCGGACACCGGGGAGATTCTGGGCGCGGCGGTGAAGGCGGATGTGACCGTCACCTTTTCCATGGGCAAGCCGGGGCATTTTGCCGAGCCGGGATGCACGAGGACAGGGCGGCTGGTGGTCATCGACATCGGCATCCCGGCGGACATCCTGGCGGACTGCGACCGGGGGACCTACGGCCTGGAGGTATCCGACGCCGCCCTGCCCCGGCGCGATCCCATCAGCCACAAGGGGGACTACGGCAGGGTCCTGATCCTGGGCGGCTGCGTGGGTTACACGGGCGCGCCCTCCCTCTGCGCCAGGGCGGCGGTGCGCGCCGGGGCGGGACTGGTATATCTGGGCGTCCCCGCGCCTATATATGAGATAACGGCAGTCAAGCAGGACGAGGCCATGCCCTTCCCCCTGCCGGCTCACGGGGGCGGCTTTGCGCCCGGGGCGGCGGAGGGGGCTCTGGAACGGCTGCGGAAATGCGACGTCTGCGCCATCGGCCCGGGGCTTGGCCGGGGAGAGGGGGCATCGGCGCTGGTGGAGGCGGTGCTGAAGGGCGCCCCGGCGGAGATGCCCCTGGTGCTGGACGCCGACGCCCTGAACGCCCTGGCGGAGCACCCGGAATGGCTCTCCGGCAGAACCGGCCCCACGGTGCTGACACCCCACGCGGGGGAGTTTGCCCGGCTGGGGGGCGAGCTGACCGGGGACCGGGTGGAGAGCGCAGGACGCTACGCAACGGAACATGGCTGCATCCTGCTGCTCAAAGGGCACCGGAGCATTGCGGCGTTCCCCGACGGCAGGGCGTACCTGTCCATCGCCGGAAACCCCGGCATGGCCAAGGGGGGCAGCGGAGATACGCTGACCGGAATTCTGGCCGCGATGCTGGGTCAGTTCCGGAGCGACCCGGTGAAAGCCGTGACCACGGGGCTGCTGCTCCACGGCCTGGCCGGGGACCGGGCGGCGCGCTGGTACGGGGAGTACGCCATGACCGCGTCGGACCTGCTGGAAGCCCTGCCGGACACCATGACGGACGTGTCGGTACCGAACGGGGCGAAGCTGCCGGATCAATCGGAATAACGGAGGGAAAACGGTATGCGCTCAGCCTTGAGCGCACTGATGACAGCGCTCCTGCTGCTCACCGGCTGCGCCGGGGGGCCGGGAGTCGAGGGGAAATTGGAACGGCAGCGGGACGCGCTGCGCTCCTGCCCGGAGATCCGCTTTCAGGCGGAGGTCACGGGTGCGGCCGGGGACCGGGTCTTCACCTGTACCCTGGACTGCGTGAGCACCCCGGAGGAGACGGTCCTCACCGTCGCGTCCCCGGAGAGCATCGCCGGGATCACCGCCCGGACGGCGGCGGGAGAGACGGCGCTCAGCTATGACGGCGTGAGCCTGAGCCTCGGCGCCTCGCCGGGAGAGGACGCCCCGCTCAGTCTGCTGCCCACGGTGGCCCGCTGCCTGCGGCAGGGACACATCCTGCGCGCCTGGCGGGAGCGGGACGGAGAGCAAAGCTGCGCCGTGGCGGACATCTATGTCGGAGAGGACCGGACGCTGACCGTGTGGTTCGACGGAGAGGCCCTGACGCCGCTCCACGCCGCTCTGACCGTGGACGGGGAGCGGGTGTCAAGCTGCGAGATACGGGATTTTCGGACGGAATGATATACCTCTTTTTCCCTCCCCCATCAGGGGGAGGGGGGACCGCCGGCCCTTTGGGCCGGTGGTGGGTGAGGCCATCCACCTCCCGGCTGCCGACGTTCCGCCACGCCCCTCATCCGTCAGCCGCCTTGCGTGAGACGGCGGCTGCCACCTTCCCCCGGAGGGGGAAGGATAAAAAA
>JAFTBW010000170.1 GCA_017455015.1 Oscillospiraceae bacterium
GCGGGAAATACAGCTCGTTGTCGTGGAGGCGCACGGCCGCGCCCTGCTCCACCGTGACGGTATAGGCGGCAGCGTCGTCCCCGTCCAGCTCCAGCCACGGCATTTCGGAAATATTGCCCCGCAGGGTCAGGTTCCCGCCGGAGACGGCCAGGGTCCCGGAATTGGGCAGCAGGACGAAAGGCTCTTCCGCCGCGTCCACCGGTTTGCTGATCTGGATGTTGCAGTCCGCCTTGTAGCCCACGGAATAGTCGTTCAGGAGCAGCGCGCCGCCGTCTCTGAGGATGAAGCCGCCGTTGCCCTCCTGGGAGCCCCAGGTCCAGGCGTCGGAGGCGCTGACGCGGGCGTCGATGTACACAAAGTCGTCCGTGCCGGTCTGGAGGCCGTTGAAATAGTCGTTCACATTGTAGTCGCGCTGGATGCGGAAGATGTTCACGCCGGTGTAGCCCTCCAGGCTCAGCGCGGGAACGATGGTCTCGGGCATATCCGTCCAGCCGCCCGCCACGAAAATGAGATCCTCGTGTTCGCCTGCCGGACGACCCCCGTCGGGCTCAGCGGCGATCACGCCTCTCTCCGGGGCGTCGGCGTCGTAGAGGATTTTCCCGCCCACGGTCAGGCTGTTGCGGATTTCGCCGTTCACGGGGATCTCCACGGTGGCTTCCACTGTGATCGCGCCGTCTTCCCTTTCTCTTGCGCTGCCCATCCGGAAGCCGTCCCGGACGGTCAGGCTGCCGCCGTCGCCGACGTACAGGCAATAGCCCGCGGGGAGCTCCAGCACGTCAAAGGAGGCGGAGCCCTCCAGGGCGATGTCGGCGTAGCCACACATGCCGCGGCCGTTCTCCCACGGGTGCTGCGCGGCGAAGGCCATCGCCTCGTCCAGCGTCTGGAAGCGGGCGGTTTGCTCCTCGTCGCCCACCGTCACGGTGACTGAGAAAGGCTCAAAGGAGATGACTTTTTCATCGCGTTTGCCGCAGACCTGGCAGATGTAGGTCTTCACGCCGGGCTGCAGCGCGGTGGCCTCGGTCACGACGGCCAGCTCCCACCGGTGCTCATGCTCCACTTCGACGGGCTGGGGGTCGCCGGTCTTCACGGTCGTACCGGCGTCCACTTCTTTTTCCTTGTTCGTGACGCCGGTGGTTTCCTCCTCCACAACCAGCCAGGTGTTTTCGGTGTCGATCCGGGTACCGTTGCCGGAGACCTCGGCCCGGACGACCTCGCCGCCGCCGGTTACGCTGACTTCGGGAGCCTGGGTGTTGACGTTGAGGACCGTCGTATTCTCGCCCACCGAGAGGCTGGCTCCCTCCGCCTGCTCCCGGATCTTCACGCCGGTGACCTTGGTCTCCTGAATTCCGCTCCCGGTCTGCTCCGTCTGGAGGCTCACCCTCGCGCCCGGCCGATTGATGGTCAATCCGGTGACCTTCGCGCCCTCCAGTCTGACCTCGGAATTCTGTTTGGTGTCCACCACCACCTGGTTGAAGGAGCCGTTCAGGATGATGTCGCCCCGGCCGTCGTCCACATAGACCCAGCTAACGTCGCAGCCCTCCTCGGTGCGCACCCGGATGCCGCCGCCGGCGGTCTGCATGATGCGGATGCTGCCCACGCCGGAGTTGTTCAGGATGCGGATGGAGGGCATCCCGTCCGCCTGCAGGGCGACGGAGGCGGACGCCTGGGAGGCTCCCGTCCGCACTTCGCCGAACACGTTTACATTGTCCAGGTTCAGGTCGCAGGCGCCAAAAACGTCCAGGTCCCCGCGGACGGTCATCCGGGAGAGCGTGACCGTTTCGCCCGCTGCGGCCTGCCCGGTGATCAACGCCGCGTCCACGCTGACGTCGGAGTAGCTACCGCCCTCCGCGACCACCAGAACGCTGCGGGCGGCGGCCACGGGTACGTAAGAAGCGTTGGTCTGGATGGCCTTCAGCAGCGCGCTGCGCGAAAGGACCGTTCCGCTGGTGATCTGCCCCAGGTACTGCCCGCTGCGGGGGTCATACGCCGCCACATGCAGGCTGACCCCCGCCGGAGACGAGAACGTCACCCTCCCACTATCGTCCACCTTGATCTCGGGGGCGTCCGCCGCTACGGCGGCGGACAGGAACAGCGCGGCCGTCAGCACGGCCAGAAGAATCGCAACGAATTTCTTCACTGTGGGTTCCTCCTTGTGTTGTAATTCGGATCAAATAAACGGCAAATTGCCGGGATCACGGAATAAACTCACGAGCGATAAGATTTGCAATTTTATCGCTCCGTGAAAGGTTTCACTTCGTTCGCGCACTCGCTGAAATACAATAAACCACTAACCACTAACCACTAACCACTAATCACTAACCACTAACCACTACAGCGCGGGCCTCTCCCTGCCCATGATGTGGCTGTTGATGGCGGCGATGAGCTGTGCCACGTCAAAGGGCTTTGCCACGTGGCTGTTCATGCCGCTCTCCACGCTCTGCCGCCTGTCCTCCTCGCGGGCGTTGGCGGAGAGGGCGATGATGGGCAGAGAGGGGATGTCCTCCCGGTCCATGCCCCGGATGGCCCTTGTGGCCGCGTAGCCGTCCATGACCGGCATCTGGATGTCCATGAGGATCAGGTCATAGTACCATGCGGGGTGGTTCTTCACCGCCTCCACGGCGTCGCTGCCGTCCGGTACAGATTCCACCCGGAACCCGGCCTCCTCCAGAACGGTCTCCGCCAGCATCCGGTTGAGCTCGATGTCCTCCACCAGCAGCACCCGGTGGTCGCCCAAGGCGCGGTACTCTCCGCCGGCCTCCTCCGCGTCCGCCGCTCCGCCGCTCTCCGTCCCGCCGGAGACGGGCTGCAGGGGCAACACCACGGTAAAGACGCTGCCCTCGCCCTTCCGGCTCTCGGCGGTGACGGAGCCGCCCATCAAAACCGCCAGATGCTTCACAATGGACAGGCCCAGCCCGATGCCCCGGGTGCCGGCCACGGTGGAGCTGCTCTCCCGCTCAAAGGCCCGGAACATCCTGCCCATGAATTCCTCGGTCATGCCCACGCCGGTGTCGGCGACCGTGAAGATATAGCGGTCGCAGGGGGAATCGGGGAGCGGCTCCCGCCGGGCGGACAGGGTGACGCTGCCGCCCTCGGGGGTGAACTTCACCGCGTTGCTGAGCAGATTGCCCAGAATCCGCCGGAGCCTGTGGGCGTCCGCCAGCACCTGTCCCTCGGGCAGCTCCGTGTGCTCCGTCAGACGGAGCTTTTTCGCCTCCGCCTGGGCCTGGAACAGCTCTGCGGTCATGCGGAGCTGCTCTTGCAGGGAGCAGGGCTCCAGCTTCAGCTCCATGCTGTCGTTTTCCAGCTTGCTCATGTCCAGCAGGTCGTCGATGAGCTCCAAAAGCTGCGCGCCGGACTCCTCCACCCGGTCCAGGTCCTCCCGGAGGTGGGCAGGGTCGTCCATGTGCTTCCGGGCCAGACCGGTAAATCCCATGACGGCGTTCATGGGCGTGCGGATGTCGTGGGAGACGTGGAACAAGAACTGGTTCTTGATCTCGTCCAGATGGCGGGCCTTGTTCAGCTCCAGCTCCGTGTGCAGCCGCTCCGACATCTCCCGCTGGATCTCCCGGGTCTCCTGCGTCACGTCCCGGAAGCCCAGCACCGCCCGCCGTCCGCCGTCGCTCTCGATGCCCATGACGGACATGCACACGTAGGCCGGCTCCGCGTCCTCAAACCGGCAGCGGTAATTCACCGAATAGGAGAGCTCCTCCCGCAGCCGCTGCCGGAGCCGGGGAGCCGAGACCTCCCGGAGAAAGGTCTCCCGGTCCTCGGGGACCACGAACCGCTCCGCGTACGCTCCCAGCACCTGCCGCCAGTCGGCGTTCTGCCCCTCCTCCAGCCCGATGTCCCGGGAGATGCGGTGGAAAAAGGCGTTTTTCAGGCGGTAGGGCCGCATGTTCCCGCTCTCCAAATCCAACAGGTAGATGGAGGCGTAGTCCACGCTCAGCCCCTCGATGACCAGGGCGGCCCGGCGGTTCTCCTCCCGGATGCGCCGGGAGTCCGTGATGTCCTCGATGAACACATCGTAGACCTGGCCGTAGCCCGGCAGAAGGGCAAAGCGGCCGTAATCCCCCACCCAGCGCACCGCGCCGTCGGCGCGGAGGATGCGGTATTCCACAAAGTCCAGATTGCCCTCCCCTCCGGCGATCTGCGTGTCGATGGAGGACTGCACCGCCGCCCGGTCCTCCGGGTGGACCATGCCGGGGAATGTCCAGCCGGTCAGTTCCCGGAGCTGCTCCGCCGTATCGCAGCCGAAGATGTCCAGGGCGGCCCGGTTCACATACACCAGCTCCTGGGTGAAGTCCGCCCGGTAGACGAAAAAGCCGCCCGGCATCCGTTCCGCAAGCCACTCCAGGGCGAACCGCGCGCCCTCCGGGGTCAGGTCTCCCGCAGAGACCGTTTCATTCCACGTATCCATACTGCAAGCACGCTTCCTTTTCTGTCCCTGTTTCACCGGATTATTTCAGGATTTCCGCCAGCGTCTGCATCATCTTGCCCACGTCGATGGGCTTGGCGATGTGGCCGTCCATGCCGGCGTCCCTGGCCGCCTGGATGTCCTCGGCAAAGGCGTTGGCGGTCATGGCGATGATGGGGATGCCCGCCAGGGCCGCATCGTCCAGCGCACGGATGGCCTTTGTGGCCTCGTAGCCGTCCATCACCGGCATCTGCACGTCCATGAGCACCGCCTGATAGTCCCCGGGGCGGGAGGCGGCCACCTTGTCCACGGCCTCTTTTCCGTTTTCGGCGGTATCCAGCACGAAGCCCGCCTCCTCCAGAATCAGGGTGGCGATCTCCCGGTTGATCTCGTTGTCCTCCGCCAGCAGCAGCCGGAGGCCGGAAAAGTCGGGTCCCTCCGCCGCTTCTGCGCCGTCCTCCGCCGCCGCGGGCTCCTCCGGCAGCTCCGCCGGGGGGAACGCCACGTCAATGAGAAACGCGCTGCCCGCGCCCTGCTCCGTCTCCACGCGGATCGTGCCGCCCATCAGCTCCACGATGCTTTTCGTGATGGCCATGCCCAGGCCCGTACCCTGGATGCCGGCGGCGGTCTTCTCCCGGGAGTAGGCGTCGAACACCGTGGCGGCAAACTCGGGGCTCATACCCATGCCGGTATCCCGGACCGTGAGCCGGTACGAGACGCTGTCCTCCGCCGCTCCGGTCTCCTCCAGGGTGACGGTGACGCTGCCGCCCTCCGGGGTGAACTTGAACGCGTTGCTGATGAGGTTCAAAAGCACCCGGTTCAAGCGGTTGGTGTCGCACAGCACCATGGGGTGCTCCACGCCCGAGGTGTCCACCGTGTAGCGCAGGCCCTTGGTCTCCATCTGGGTAGAGAACATATCCCGCACCTCGTCCAGAGCCTTGACGATGTTGCTGGGGACCGGGTCCAGCTCCATCTTGCCGTTTTCGATGCGGCTCATCTCCAGCACGTCGTTGATGAGCGCCAGCAGGTGCTGGCTGGACGCCTCGATCTTGCCCAGATAATCCGCCACCTCGGGGGGGCGTGCCGCTCGCCTTTTTCGCCAGATTGGTGTAGCCGATGATGGCGTTCATCGGGGTGCGGATGTCGTGGCTCATGTTGCTCAAAAACGCGCTCTTGGCCCGGCTGCTCTGTTCCGCCTCCAGCTTTTGCACTTCCGCCTTTTTCTGCCGCTCCGTCATGGAGCGGTAAATGCTGAGCATGATGGCCAGGGCTACCAGGATGACGCCCATCTGCATCCAACTGTTGCGGGTCATGGCACGGTTGACGGCGTCCATCTGCCCCTGGAGATAGGCCGCGGCATCCGCGGTCTCCCGTTCGTCCAGAGCGATGCCGTGCTCCGCCAGCTCCTCCTGGTTGTAGCCGTTCAGGTTTTGCAGCACCTGTCCCGTGGTGGTGCTGGTGGAGGCCAGGAACCAGAGCATGGTGGTAAAGAAGATCAGAAACAGCAGCGCCACCCAGGCCACGGTGGTCTTGCCGAAGCGGCCGCCGGTATCCCGGCGGAACACCCAGCGGAAGAAGGCGAAGCCCAGGACGCTCCAGAGGATCAGAATCAGATAGGACTCCGAGGAGAGGGCCCCCACGGTCCAGATATTCGGGACCAGAAAATAGAGGAAGAACAGCGCGGAGATCACGCCGCCCGCCAGACCGGCGGCGGCGACGCCCCGTTTTCCCTCCTGCCGGGCCAGCTTGAACGCGGCGGCGGAGGTATAGGCGTAGGCGATGAGCGCGCCGATGGTGTTCACGTCCACGATCCAGCCGATGGCCGCCCGCCCGGCGAAGGGCACGGGCAGGGAGATCAGCATCAAAAACAGGATGGCGTTCCGGGGGTTGGAGTTTTTATCCAGCCGGCCGAACCACTCCGGCAGGATGCCGTCCTGGGTCATGGAGTACATCAGGCGGCTGGCGGCGATGCAGTTGCCCACAAGGCCGGTGATGATGGCCGCCGTCACCGTGACGCCCAGCAGCGCCAGTCCGCCCTTTCCCATGGTCGTCCCGACGGCATGGAACACCGGAAGGCCGGCCAGTCCGTCCAGGTTGCCCAGGTCCGCGATGTATGCGCTCCAGTTTTCGTATCCCTCCGGCAGCACGGCGGAGGCGATGAACGCCAGCAGGACATAGCAGGCAGCCCCGGCGACCAGGGCCAGCAGCATGATCCAGATGGATCTTTTCGGGGAGAATTTGAAGCCCTGGGTGGAGTTGGACACGCTCTCAAAGCCCACGAACGCCCAGGGTGCCAGGACCACGATGGAGATGATCTGCCCCAGGTATCCCTTTCCGTTCTCCGCATAATAAGGCGTGATGCGCCATCCCCGCCCGCCGGAAAGCGCCGCGGCGGCGCAGATCGCCACGCCGGCCACCAGGACCACGGCCATGACGGTCTGGATGCCCACGCCAGACGCTTGCTGCGGGCGCAGATATAGCAGAAGACAAGGATCACCGCCAGGGTCAGCAGCACCTCTCCGAGATACACGTCGTATCCGGCCACGCGGTAGTGAAAGCCCCACTGCAGCATATCCCCGGCCAGATTCCGCACGATGAGCACGATGGCGGTGGCGTTGGCCCACATGATGGCGATGTACACCAGAATGAGGAACTATGCGCTGAGCAGGCCGTGGTCAAAGCCGAAGGCCCGGACGGAGTAGGTCAGGGTCCCGCCTGCGTCGGGATAGCGGTTCATCAGGTAGTGGTAGTTGACGCCGATGACCAGCATGATCGCCGCGCCGATGACCATGCCCACCGCCGTGCCCACCGGCCCGGCCAGGGGCAGGAACGTGGTGCCCGGCATGACGAACGCGCCCCAGCCCACGGCGCAGCCCAGGGACAGCGCCCACACGTTCAGGGGAGATAAGTACCGTTTCAGCTCTGTTTTTTCTCTGCTTTCCGCAGCTTGCTTCACCATGAAAAAGACCTCTGATCCAAAAATCCGGAAGAAATCCGGTCTTCCGTCCGTTTTTCCGGCGCGCGCCCGGATGTGCGGGGTCCGCGCTCCCATACATATCGCGGCGAAGCCGCAACCAAAATAGAGAGACTGACCACCAGCTAAGTGCTATAATGCACAGTAGAAATCGGTAGCGGAAAAACGTCCTACCAGAGCAATGGAGGTCAGTCCCATGGCTAAGATGATAGAACAATTTGCAGAAGAAATCAAGGGGGTATTTGGTTATTTTGATCGCATGATGTTAAAAGGTTACATTCAACCGTTTCTATCAGAAAAGACGAGAATCAGAGCTCTATATGCTCTTGGCGTACTGTATAAGGACTTCACAAGCTACTTCACAAATGTAACGGATACAATCAAGAAGAACATAGAAGAGATGGCAAAGCGGTTAGGCCGTCCAGTGGATTATCTACGCACAGCTGGAATTCGGAAAGAGGAATGGGCAAAAGCAATCCAGGAAAAGGACGGCATCAGGAGAGGGCTTATTTGTGTTCTTAAGACCTTGGAAACCTGTAAAACAGCCAAGGTATGTGGAAGTGATGAAGGAAAGTTAGTTCTAAAAACAGCTAATACAAAATGCCTTCATTATTATCTGTATTTTCAGGATAAAGAGTATGGCTTCATGTTTATGAAGATTCAGACGTGGTTTCCGTTTACTGTACAGGTTTATCTGAACGGGCGGGAAATGATGAAGCATATCTTTGCGGAAAATGGAATCACCTACGAATGCTATGACAATTCGTTTACGGAAATCAGTGATATCAAGAAAGCACAGGAACTGGCGAACAAGTTTGACTCAGCAAAACTAAGCAGGCATCTCAATGGAATAGCCGCTGCAATAAATCCTTATCTGAGTACTGTCAGCAAAACCTTCGGACAGGGCTACTACTGGTGTGTAGATCAATGCGAGTACGCAACCGATATCATGTTTAAGAAGCGTTCGTTTCTTGAGGATATTTATCCCTCACTGGTTGGTCACGCATTTTACGATCTCACCTGTACAGATGTTTTTACCTTTATGGGACGTAAACTGAGTCCGCAGTTTCAGGGAGAAGCAGTCTCCGATTATAAGAAACGTCCTATAGGCTGTAGGGTAAAGTTCAAAATGAAGTCCAACAGTATTAAGATGTACGACAAAAGCAGCGTGCTTCGGGTAGAAACTACGATCAATAATCCACGGGAATTCAAGGTGCTCGGAACCGTTCACCATAAGGATGGAACGGAATCCTTGGAGTGGAAGCCTATGGGGAAAACCATAGCGAACCTGTATCGTTATGCTGCGATTTCTGAATCCTGTAACGGCAGATTCCTTGATGCCATGCAAAACATCGTCCCTGTTCGCTCAGCCTTGGAGAAAATTGATAAAGTCTGTTCCAGGAAGACAGTCAATGGTCGAACTATCCCGGCCATTAATGTTTGGTCTCCGGATTTTGTCCGTATCATGGAAACAGTTTGCGACGGGAAATACATTTTGACTGGATTTCGTAACAAAGATGTTCGCAATGCTTTTTTCCCTGACATAAAGGACCAAACGAAATGCGCTGCCAAAACAAGCCGTGAGTTCAATCAGCTTCGTCAGCAAGGACTCATTAGAAAGATTCCTCGAACAAAGAAATATCAAGTAACGAATATTGGCCGCAGCATCATGGGACCGCTCATCGAATTTCGTACAAAACTTTTTCCGGAATATACTGCAAAGATGGGATAAACAGCCTCCCCTCTCTAGACAATAACCTCACTTTTTGCCGATTTTTCATCGGTTCTTTTCCTATACCCTTTTTTACTTTTCGCTGTTTTTTTGGCAGGTTCTTCAAGTCAATAATATAGTGGATTACCAGTTTGACGTCCTTTTTGTCTACGCCCATGCCGAAAGCAGAGGTCGCCACAATGATCTGAGCTTCCCCCTGTATAAAGGCATTCTGGTTGGCAATCTTTTCTGTGCTGTCCATTTTTCCGTTGAACGGCAGTGCAGAGAAACCA
>JAFTBW010000171.1 GCA_017455015.1 Oscillospiraceae bacterium
ACTCGTGCGATTGGCGAGCAAATTTTGTGTCCGCCAAGACGCAAAAACCGCAGGAATACTTTGTGTATTTCAAGGTTTTTGCAACGCAGGCGGGCGCAAAATTTGCCGTCAAGCGTGCGTGGGGATTTATTCAGCGTTTCCTAAAATATGGGTACGGTCGAATAGCGACACGAATATGTCCCCACGGACAGAAAACGGAGGAATGGAAAATGAGAAAGAGAGTCCTGGCAATTCTTTTGGCCCTTGTGCTGTGCGCCGCCCTGCTGGCGGCCTGCGGCAGCCCGGAGCAGACCAACACCGCCACGTCCGGAGGCAGCACCGCTTCCGGAGGCAGCGCCTCTTCCGGCAGCGGCAATGCCTCTTCCGGCGGCAGCGCGCAGACGGCAGCCAACGATGCGGATGAGGACGAGGATGAGGACGAAGAGACGGCGGAGCTCACATCGCGCTGATGAGCCTCGGCCCCATCGACCAGAACGCCTCGAAGGACGTGGTGGCCGCGGTCAACGAACTGACCGAGCGGGACCTCAACATCCACGTCAACATCAGTTGGTACGACGCCGCAACCTACGGCACCCAGGTTCCCATGAAGATCCAGGCCAACGAGAAGCAGGACATCATCATGTTCACCCCGGTGCCCACCGCCTCCTACACCTCCTACCGGGCCGCCAACCAGCTCATGGACATCAGCGAGCTGCTGGAGGAATACGGCCAGAACATCATCGCCCGGGACGGGGATCTGCTGAAGGGCACCAGCTACGGCGTGCCCAACTACTACAACCTGGCGGGCTATGAGTGTCTGATCGTCCGGAAGGACATCGCAGACGGCGCGGGCGTCACCGAGGCACTGCAAAATGCCAAGACCTGGAGCGAAATCCACGACCTGCTGATGGCCATGTCCGAGTACAGCGGCATGCCCGCGCTGGTGAACACCAACGACCAGGGCGGCGTCATGATGTGCCGGCCCTATATGAACGGATCCGAGAATCTGGACGGGTCCTACTGGTACGACGTGCTGGGCGACGGCTACTCCATGATCCTCACCGACCCCGACACGAACACCGTATACAGCTATTTTGACACCGAGGGCTTCTATGACATGTGCCGCCGGGCCGCGGAGTGGTACAAGGACGGGCTGATCTACAAGGACGCCGCCACCGCCCAGTCCTACAGCTACACCCTGATCAAGTCCGACGTGGGCTTCGGCCTGCTCACCGCCGCAGACCTGTCCTCCAACGTCACTTTTATGTCCAGCACCGGCTATGAGCCGCTGATGATCCCCCTTGCGCAGACCCAGCTGAGTACCAACCTGTGCACCAAGTTTGGCTACGCCATCCCCGTCACCAGCACCGAGCCCGAGGCGGCTGTCCGCTATCTGAACTACGTGTTTGGCAGCGAGGAACTGCTGAATCTGCTGACCTGGGGCATCGAGGGCCGCGACTGGGTGCGGACGGAGGACGGACTGGCCGACTATCCCGAGGGCGTGACCGCCGATTCCTGCGCCTACCACACCGCCGACTTCCTCTACGGCGACCAGATGAAGATCCTGCCCTGGGCTGGCTCCGACCCCGACCTCCGCAGCATCCAGCAGGAGGCCATGAACAACGCCAGGGTCTCCAAGTACATGGGCTTTGCCATGAACACCGAGGGTTATGAGAACATCATCACCGCCTGCAAGACTGCCTCTGACCGCTATATCGCCAGCCTTGCCAGCGGCTCCGCCCTGGATTGGGAGGACTCTGTGAAAAAGATCCGGGAAGATATGGCCTCCGCCGGCATGAACGAGCTGGTGGCCGGCTATCAGGAGCAGCTCAACGCCTGGCTGGCGGACAACGGCTGACAGGCCAACGCCAATTTGCTGCGCGGCTGCTCTCCGGCTCCCTTCCCTGAAAAGGGAAGGGAGCTTATTTGACAGGCGCAGGGAAAACATCACAAAACTGTTTGCCGCAATGCTGCGGATGCTGTATAATGGAAAAAAACAACAGGGAGGCACAGCAAATGGTATTGACCGTATCGGAACTGTTCGGCAACGGCATGGTACTCCAGCGGGAGCGGGAGATCAGCGTCTGGGGAACGGCGGAGAAGCATGTGAAAATCACCGTGGACTTTCAGGGCCGCACCGCGGAGACCGTCTCGGACGGAGAGGGCAAATGGCGCGTGAAGCTGCCGCCCATGCCCGCCTCCCGGGGGGGCGTGCTGACCGTCCGGGACCGGAAAGAGACCGTCACCTTTGAAAACGTGGCCGTGGGCGAGGTCTGGCTGGCGGGCGGACAGTCCAACATGGAGTTTTACATGCGCTACGACAAGGACCTGAAAGCCCAGCTCCCGGAATGTGAGAATCCGGACATCCGCTTTTTCGACTATCCCCGCGTCCCCTGCGAGAAAGCCGGGGAGCGGCGGGACTACTCCGCCTTCGGCTGGTGGCGGACGTGTACGCCGGAGAACCTGCAATGGTTCAGCGCCGTGGGCTACTACTTCGCCCGGGACCTGCAGCGGGCGCTGGGGGTACCTGTGGGTATCGTGGGCTGCAACTGCGGCGGCACCCGCTCCTGCTGCTGGATGGACGAGGAGACCATTCGGGAATGCGGCCCGGAGTGGCTGGAGGATTACGAAAAAGGCGTGGCGGAGATCGGCGACCTGGCCGCAGCGGAGGAGCAGTATCTCAGCCTCGCCTTCACCGACAACTCCAATCCCTTTGAGAACGCCATCCTGGACAAGTTCATGTACGGCATCCCCCAGGAGGAGATGGCGGCGGGTCTGGCCGGGATGGAGGAGAATATGCTCGTCGGCAACCGGATCGGCCCCTGGCACGAGTGGCGGCCCGCGGGGCTCTACCGCCGGATGGTGGAGCACATCTGCCCTTTCACCCTCCGGGGCGTGATCTGGTACCAGGGGGAGAGCGACGAGACCCATCCGGACCGCTACGCGGACATGATGTGCGGTCTGATTGGCCTCTGGCGGAGGCGCTGGGGTGCGGAGATGCCTTTCATCATGGCCCAGCTTGCCCCCTACGAAACCGGCGGACAAGCCTATCCCGCGCTGCGGGAACGGCAGGTTGAGGTGACGGAGCGGATGGAGCAGGTGTGGCTGGTGCCCACAGGAGACGTGGGCAGCGACTACGACATCCACCCCAAGGAGAAGCAGCCCATCGGCGTCCGCATGGCCCTGAGTGCCCGGGGGCACGTCTACGGCGAAAAATTGCTGTGCGACGCGCCGGTGTGCGCCGGAGCCAGCCGGGACGGAAACAGCGCCGTCCTCCGGTTCGGCAATGCTGCCGGCGGGCTGACAGTGAAGGGAAACCGGGTGCAGGCGCTGGAGGTGCTGGCCGGAGACAGCGCCGTTCCTCCGGAGTCTTGGACGGCGGAAGCGGAGGGCGACGCCCTGCGGATCCGTTTCCGGGACGGCATCCCTGCGGAGAAGGTGACGGTCCGCTTCGCCAAAACGCCCTATTTTGAGGTCAATCTCTACAACGCCGCAGGGATTCCCGCGTTCCCCTTCGCGGCAGAGGTGTAAACTTTTCGACCTGTGCAGTTGGGAAAACAGCGCTCACGGAAAAAAACGCGTCAATTCCCTCCCCCATCAGGGACTTTTGCCGATCAGAAAACATGCCGGGGGCATGTTTTCCGGCAAAAGAGGCGTGAGGCGACCGGGGGACCGCCGGCCCAACGGGCCGGTGGTGGGTGAGGCCATCCACCTCCCAGCTACCGGCAATGCACCAACGCCCCTCATCCGTCACGGCCTCGCGGGAGATCGGCCGTGCCACCTTCCCCCGGAGGGGGAAGGATAGGG
>JAFTBW010000020.1 GCA_017455015.1 Oscillospiraceae bacterium
GCATCGCGAAGGCCATGATTGACGACGCCGAGGCCCGCGGGGTGCTGGCGCCGGGCGCCACCATCATCGAGCCCACCTCCGGCAACACCGGTGTGGCCCTTGCTGCTGTGGCCGCCGCCCGGGGGTACAAGGTCATCCTCACCATGCCGGAGACCATGAGCATCGAGCGTCGGCAGCTGGCCAAGGCCTACGGTGCCGAGATCGTGCTGACCGAGGGCCCGAAGGGCATGAAGGGCGCCATCGCCAAGGCGATGATCGAGGACGCGGAGGCCAAGGGGCTTCTGAAGGCCGGCTCCGTCATCATCGAGCCCACCTCCGGCAACACCGGCATCGGCCTGGCCGCCATCGCGGCGGCGAAGGGCTACCGCATCATCCTGACCATGCCCGAGACCATGAGCGTGGAGCGGCGCAACATCCTCAAGGCCTACGGCGCGGAGATCGTCCTCACCGAGGGCGCAAAGGGCATGAAGGGCGCCATCGCCAAGGCGGAGGAGCTGGCGGCGGAGATCCCGGGCGGCTTTATCCCCGGGCAGTTCGTCAACCCCGCCAACCCCGCCATCCACAAGGCCACCACCGGCCCGGAAATCTGGCGCGACACGGACGGCGCGGTGGACGTCTTCATCGCGGGCGTGGGCACCGGCGGCACCGTGACGGGCGCGGGCGAGTATCTCAAGGAGCAAAAGCCCGGGGTGCGCGTCGTCGCCGTGGAGCCGGCGGACTCCCCGGTCCTGAGCGAGGGCCGGTCCGGCGCCCACAAGATCCAGGGCATCGGCGCGGGCTTCGTGCCGGAGGTGCTGAACACCCGGGTCTATGACGAGGTCTTTCCCGTCCAGAACGCCGACGCCTTTGCCGCTGCCAAGCTTCTGGCAAAGAAAGAGGGCATTTCGGTGGGCATCTCCTCCGGCGCGGCGCTGCACGCCGCCATCGAGCTGGCAAAGCGCCCGGAGTACAAGGGCAAGACCATCGTGGCGCTGCTGCCCGACAGCGGCGACCGCTACTATTCCACCCCGCTGTTCACGGAGGCGTGAACGCAAATACCCATATTGATCCGGAACACAGCGACGGCCTTTCCCGCTTTTCGGGGAGGGCCGTTTTTTTCGGCTGCTTTTTTCCGCTTTGCGCGCATCAGGGGGTGGAAAAGGCGGGAGAAATGTGGTATTATAACATGACCGTGTTTTTATCACAATTTTGCAAAAAGCGTCTTAGAAACGGTTCTGAAAGGGGGCAAGCATGAAGCATTTCGATTGGAAACGCGCGCGGGGAGCCCTTGCGCTGGCTCTGGCCGCCCTGCTGGGCCTGACCGGCTGCGCCTCCGGAAACGGCGCGGGCAGCGCTGCGCAGGCGAAGGCGGGGGAGGAGATCGCGGATACCTCGGATTTCCTGCGCCTCACGGGCCAGGAGCCGGACACGGCGGACCCCCAATGCACCGGCGATTATTACAGCATCCCGCTGAACGTGTTTGACCGCCTGGTGGAGGTCCGGACCGGGCCGGACGGGACGGGCGGCTTCGTGCCCTCTCTTGCCGACTCCTGGGAGGTGTCCGGGGACGGCCTGGTTTACACCTTTCATCTGCACGAGGGCGTCACCTTCAGCAACGGCTCGCCCCTCACGGCCTCGGATGTGGAATACACGCTGATCCGGGCGCTGACCCACCCCGATTCCCGGATGGGGGACATCGGCGAGTTTCTTCTGGGCGCGCAGGAGCTGACGGAGGGCAAAACGCAGGAGCTGGAGGCGTTCCGGGCGCTGGGCGATTATGATTTTACCATCACCCTTTCCGCGCCGTACGCGGCGTTTTTGGCGATGCTCTCCATTCCCGGCTATTCCATCCTGGATGCGGAGACCACCGCCGCCGCGGGGGACGGCTTTGGAAAGGACCCCGCCGTCACGGTGGGGACCGGCCCCTTTGTCTTCAAAGCGTGGAACCCCGGCAGCGAGCTGATCCTCGCCGCCAATCCTGATTGCTGGTCCGGCGCTCCCGGCTGCGGCGGCATCGTCATGGAGTTCGTGACGGACGCCGAGGCAAGGCGGCTGATGTTTGAGACCGGCAAGCTGGACGTGCTGGACCTGGAGAGCCTGGGGAACGACGCGGAGTTCTTTCTGCGCGGAGACATCTACCAGGACCGGCTCTGCTACGGAAACAGAGTCGGCATCTCCTACATCGCCCTGAATGAGGCCGTGGAGCCGCTGAACGACGTGCGCGTCCGGCGCGCGCTCCAACTGGCGCTGGACCGCAATGCCATTCTGATGAACGTATACGGCGGAAGAGGCGTTTTGGAAAACGGCATCTATCCCCACGGGCTCATCGGCTTCGACCCGGAGCTTCCCGAGATCCCGTTCGATCCGCAGAAAGCCTCGGCGCTTCTGGCGGAAGCGGGGTATCCCGACGGCTTCGAGCTTGCGCTCACCGTGGACGACGTGTCTTCCTTCTACAGCAGAGAGATCCTGGAGCTGGCGGCCTCCATGTGGGGAAAGCTGGGGGTCCGCACCACCGTCCGGACGCTGACGGAGGAGGAATTCTGGGAAGCGCGGAGAAACGGCGAAATCGCCTGCTACGCCTCCAGGTTTTCCGTTGACTACAACGACCCGGACGCGATCATCTACCTGTTTTTCGGAAGCGAGGAAAACGCCCGGTCCCGCAGCCTGTTCTATGACAATGCGGACGTCATCGACAGGGTGGCCGGCGCATGCAGCATCGTCGATGAGCGGGAACGCCTCGCGGAATACCGGGAGCTGGAGCGCGTGATCGTCCAGGAGGACTGCGCCTGGATACCGCTTTTCTCCAACCGGCACTATTTCATCGTCAATGAGCGGGTGCGGAATTTCCGCGTGTCCTGGAACGGATGGACCGATACCCAGTATCGGGACGTCTGCCTGGAGGACCGATAGCATCGTCCGGCGCTGCCGGCAAAAGAGGTGTGAATCGCAAATGCATTCCATACGGACAAAAATCACCGCGCTGACCCTGGCCGCCATCCTGATCAGCATCGCGTCGTTCGGGATCACCGGCATCTATTTCGTCATCCGGGAGAGCAACCGGATGTCCGCCCAGACCCTGAGCCTGATCTGCGAGAACAGAAAAGACACGCTCAACGAGTACCTGAACAGCATCCAGCAGTCCGTCAACATGATCTCCCGCTATGCCGTCGATTCTCTGGACAGCATCGCGCTGACCGAGGGCGGGGCGCTGGGCGCTTCGGGAAGCGGCGTTCAGGAGATCCCCGGCCGCAGCGGCGCGCAGCGGCAGGCCCTGGACCGGTACTTTGACGCGCATCTTGCCACGATCGAGAGCGCCTTTCAAAGCATCGCAAACCACACCAACGGCCTCTCCGCCTGCTACTACCGGATCAACCCGGAGATCACCACCGCGCCGAAGGGGTTCTTCTTCTCGAAAAAGGGGCTCTCCGATTTCCAAAAGATGGAGCTGACGGACATTCAGGCGTACGACGCGGAGGACCTGAACCGCGTGGGCTGGTATTACATCCCGCTGCAGCAGGGCAGGCCGAGCTGGCTCAAGCCGTATCTCAGTGCGAGCCTGGGAAACTGGGTCATCTCCTATGCGGTGCCCATCTACAAGGCCGGGACCTTTATCGGGATCATCGGCATGGACATCAAATATGAGACGCTGGTGACGCAGATCCAGCAGTTGTCCGATTTTGAAACGGGCTATTTCGTTTTGACGGACGAGGATGGGCGCATCTACTACCACCCGGATTATGAGATGGGTACCGCGCTGCGGGACGTCCTCCCGCAGGTGAGCGGGCTTGTCACGGACGCGCGCCCGGAGTCCTCCCCGAAGGAGCTGAACCGGTACGAGAAAAACGGGGCAAAATGGCAGATGGCCTACTCCACGCTGGCCAACGATATGCGGCTTGCCGCCGTGGTGAAGGTATCCGAGATCAACACCACCTCGCAAACGCTCACAAAGGTGTTTCTGACGGCCGGCGCGCTGATCCTGCTGGCCTTCGCGGTGATTACGACCGTCACCATGAAGCATGTGACGGACCCCCTGCAGCGGCTGACCGCGGCGGCAAGGAGGCTGGCCGCCGGAGATTATGACGCCGAGCTGGACTGCCGGAGCAGCGACGAGGTGGGCGTTCTGACCGACACCTTCCGTTCGATGCGGGACACCCTGAAAGTCCATTTCAACGAGCTCAGCAGCAAGGTATTTACGGACGACCTGACCGGCGTGAAAAGCAAGCACGCCTATGTGGAGGCCGTGGAACGTCTGGACCGGCGGATCAGGGACGGCGCCGTGACGGAGTTTGCGATGGTGCTGTTCGACCTGAACGATCTCAAACGGATCAACGACACCCGGGGACACGATGCCGGCGACCGGTATATCCGGGAGGCGTGCAGCATCATCTGCACCAGATTCAAGCACAGCCCGGTATACCGGATCGGCGGCGATGAATTTGTCGCGATCCTGGAGGGCACCGATTACGAAACCCGCGGCGAGGCGATGGCCGCCTTTGAAAAAGAGATGGATGAGAACCTGGATCAGGGGAAGCTCACCGTCGCCTCCGGCGCGGCGTGCTTTGATCCCGCGGCGGATGTGAGCTCCCAGACGGTGTTCCGGCGCGCCGACAAGCGGATGTACCAAAGAAAGGAGCAGATGAAGGAAAAAAATCATCCTGCACAGCACAAAAGTGAAAACAGCCGGAAAAACGACGGATAAAAATATATCTTCCATTTCGGCACGGAATATGTTATACTATACAAGTTATTCGGAACCGCTCCGGCGAAAATCCATTTCAGAGGAGAAAACAGCCATGTCTGACAATTATATCACAGTGTCTGAGGACCAGGGCAGCATCCACATCGCGGGCGAGGTCATCGAGACCATCGTAGGCACCGCCATCAGCGAGGTGGAGGGCGTCGCGGGGCTCACCCACGCGGCAGGGCCGGATTGGGGAGAGCGCATCGGCCTGCGTTCCATGAGCCGCGGCGTGAGCGTGTTCACCGAGGGCGGCAAGGTCCATGTGAACGCCGCCATCTACGCCAAGGCGGGGGAGAGCATTGCCTCCATCGGCGAGCAGGCCCAGAAAGCCGCCGCCGCCGCGGTGGAGAGCATGACCGGCATAGACAGCGTGGTCAACATCCACGTTGCCGGCGTCAGCTTCGCCTGAGCCATGACCAGAACTGCGGCCAGGGAACTGGCGGTGCTGCTGTGCGCCTCTCTCGCCCCGGAGGACGATGCGGAGGCGGCTGCGGAGCGGTTTTTCGAGCCGGAGCACTACGCCACGCTGCTGGGGGAGGGAGAACAGTTCTCCCAGACGCCGGACCGGCGGCAGGGAGAGTACATCCGGGCCATCGTCCGGGAGACCCAGGCCCGCCGCGGCGAGCTGGATCTCCTGATCGGTCAATATTCCCGGGGCTGGCGGGTGAGCCGCCTGTCCCGCACCACGGCGGCCATTCTGCGTTGCGCCGTGGTAGAGATGCAGTCCGTGGAGGACGTGCCCCTGTCCGCCGCCATCGACGAGGCGGTGGAGCTTGCCAAAAAGTACGAGGGACCTGAGACGGGCGCTTTTGTCAACGGCGTGCTGGGCGGCATCGCCCGCGGGGAACAGCCCGCGGAGGAAGACGCGCCGGAGGCGGACTGATGGACGGCGGCCGAAAGAACATTCTCAGCGTATCGGAGCTGAACCGCCACATCAAGGACCTCCTGGACGGCGACGGACTGCTGCAGGGCGTCTGCGTCAAGGGGGAGCTGAGCAACTACAAGGTCTATCCCTCCGGCCACCACTACTTCACCCTCAAGGACGCCGAGGGCGCGCTGCGGTGCGTGATGTTCAAGTCCAGCGCCGCCCGCCTGCGCTTTCGGCCCGAGAGCGGCATGGGCGTGGTGGCCTTTGGCCGGGTGTCGGTCTACCCCCGGGACGGGGCGTACCAGCTCTACTGCACCGAGCTGCAGCCCCTGGGCATGGGGGACCTCTACGCCGCCTATGAGCAATTAAAGGCGCGTCTGGCAGCCGAGGGCCTGTTTGACCCGGCCCACAAGAAACCCATTCCCCGCTTTCCCGCCCGGGTGGCGGTCATCACCTCCGGAGCCGGGGCGGCGGTGCGGGACATCATCCGGGTCAGCCGGGCGCGCTGGCCCATGGCAAAGCTCATCATCCTCCCGGTCCGGGTGCAGGGCGCGGAGGCCCCGCCCGAGATCGTGGGGGCCATCCGCTACGCCAACCGCTGGCAGGTGGCGGAGCTCATCATCACCGGCCGGGGCGGCGGCAGCATCGAGGACCTCTGGGCCTTTAACGACGAGCGCGTCGCCCGCGCCATCTACGAAAGCGAGCTGCCCGTGATCTCCGCCGTGGGCCACGAGCCGGACGTGACCATCGCGGACTTTGTGGCGGACCTGCGGGCCGCCACCCCCAGCAACGCGGCCGAGCTGGCCCTGCCGGACCAGGCGGAGCTGCGGGACTATCTCCGGGGCGCGGAGGACCGCTGCGAGCACGCCCTGCGCCGGCAGCTCCAGTTCTACCGCCGCCGGCTGGAGGACCTGAGGAGCCGCCGGGTCCTGGTCAGCCCCACGGGGTACATAGACCTCAAGCGCATGGAGCTGGATCTGCTCCGGGGGCGGCTGCTCCGGCGGCAGGAGGCCCTGGTCGCCGCGCTGCGGCAGCGCCAGGTGCGCATTGCGGCGTCGCTGGACGCCCTGAGCCCGCTGAAGGTCCTCGCCCGGGGCTACGCCGTGGCCCGGGACAGCTCCGGAAACGCCCTGCGCAGCGTGCATGACGCCGAAGTGGGGGACAGCGTGGGCGTTGTCCTGCCGGACGGGACCCTCCGCTGCCGGGTAGAGGACAGGCTCCCGGCACAGAATACGGACAAGGAACAGGAGAACGGCCATGGCTGAGAAAAAAACCGCAAGCGAACAGAGGGAGCCGGGCTTCGAGGAGGCCCTGGGCCGCCTGGAGGCCATCGTGGCCGCCCTGGAAAAGGGCGACGCCACGCTGGACGGCTCCATGCGCCTTTTTGAGGAGGGGACCGGCCTGCTTCGCCGCTGCTCGTCCCTGCTGGACCGGGCGGAGCAGCAGGTGGTCCGTCTGCGCAAGGGTCCCGACGGCGCGCCGGAGGAGCTGCCCTTTGAGGAGGAGCAGGGATGACCGCTTGAAAGCCTTTCCCCCTTGGGGGAAGGTTTAAAAGGAGCGCGCTTTCGGGCCGGAAAAGGTCCGAAAACGCGCTCTGTTTTTTGTCAATCATTTACTGCAAATTCAGCTCCCGCTTCAGCAGAAGCTGGGTGCAGAAGAACAGGATCACGCTGAATCCGGCGCAGAGCACCCAGGCGAACAGAACCGACTGGTTTACCGAGCTGAGAAGCCCCTGGGTGTCGCTTGTGACAGCGTTGAAGCTGTTGTAGTGCATCCACCGGTCCGCGTTCCGAAAGGCGGCGGAGCCGATGGCGTTCGTGACGGCGTTGATGGCGGTGTTGATGCCGAGATAGGCCCCGATACTGAGCAGCACCCGGTGCCGGTTCACGAGCTGGCCCACGCACATGGCGGCGTAGGCGGTGAGCACCGACATGGCGGTGACCAGCAGCGCCGTCAGCACAAGCTGGAAGCAGAGCAGGCCAACCTGTCCGCCGATGCCGTACCGCCGCAGGCCGTCGAAGAAGGCGGAGACAAGCTCCCGGAACTCATCCCACTGGATGCTGCCGGTGACCGTGGTCCCCAGGATGATCCACAGGGCGGCAAAGGAGAACAGGGCGCTCAGGATGTTCCAGACCACGCTGACGGTCAGCTTCGCCGCCACATGCTCCCAGGGGCTGACGGGCAGCACGTTCATGAGGTAGCCCTCCCGGCCCAGCAGGTTGTTCCAGAAGCGCCGGAGGACCATCACAAAGGTCACGACCCCCACCGCGGCGAACACCGACACCATCAGCATCCCGATAATCGCCCGCAGGATGTTCAGTCCGCCCCACATGTCCTCCAGGGAGGAGGCGAGCCTCCCGAAAAAGAACAGTCTGGTGACGGCCGCCATCACCAGCAATATCCCGTACATGGGCAAAAACACCCTGCCCGTCGCCAGGAACTCATGCTTTGTCAGTTTCCCCCACATGCGAACACCTCCCGGAACACACTGTCCACGCTCTTGCCCTCCCGTTCCCGCAGGCTGTCCGCGTTCTCGTGGAGGACCGCTTTCCCGTCCTTCAAAAATACCACCTCGTCCAGCACGCTCTCCACGTCCGCGATCAGGTGGGTGGAGAGCAGCACCGTGCTCTGTTCGCCGCAGTTGCCGATGATGGTCCGCAGGATGTAGTCCCGCGCCGCGGGGTCCACGCCGCCGATGGGCTCGTCGAGCAGATACAGGGCGGCCTTGCGGCTCATGGTCAGCACCAACTGCGTCTTCTCCCGGTTGCCCTTGCTCAGGGCGCGCAGCCGGTCGTCCTCGTGCAGGCCCAGGGCCTCGAACATCCGCCCGCTGCGCTCGGGGTCAAAGTCCGCGAAAAAGTCCCGGAACAGCTTCGTCAGGTCCCGGAGGCTCATCCAGTCCGGCAGATAGTCCGCGTCCGGCAGATAGCTGACGATGGCCCTCGTCTCCGGCCCCGGCTTCTGCCCGGCGATCAGGATCTCCCCGCCGGAGGGCGTCAGCAGGCCGTTGGCCAGCTTGATCAAGGTGGTCTTGCCGCTGCCGTTGGGCCCCAGCAGGCCCACGATGTGCCCGCTCTCCAGCTCCAGGTCCACCCCGTCCAGGCCGCGGGCCGCACCGTAGCCCTTTTTCAGGCCCCGGCAGGTCAGAATTGCGCTCATGTCTCATCCTCCTTCGTCGTGTGCCGGCTCTTGTCCCCGGCCGTTTCCCCGGCGTTTTCCGTTTCCTCCGCCACCGGAGCGGCGGGAGCCCGGTCCAGCAGCTCCCGGACCATGGGGGGGGAGAAGCCGAGCTCCTCCATGTCCCGGAGAAAGCGCCCCAGCGCATCCTCCGCCAGCTCCCGCCGCACCCGGGCGATGCGCTCCGGGTCCTCCGTCACATAGCGCCCCGCCGTGCGGATGGCGTACACCAGTCCCGTCCGCTCCAGCTCGCTGAGGGCGCGCTGCATGGTGTTGGGATTTACCGCGGCGGTCAGCGCCAGCTCCCGCACCGAGCCGAGCTTCGCCCCGGGCGGGTATTCTCCCGTGACGATCTTCCGCCGGAACCGGTCCACCAGTTGGCTGTAGATCGGCTGTCCCTCGTTGAATTTCCAGGCCATTCCATCGCCTCCGTTCCCATCTGCGTATTACTGTATTATTGTTTTACTGTACTAAGTAATTAATACAATAGCACAAAGACGCCCCGCTGTCAAGAGCCATTTTGCCGGTATCGGGATTTTTTTCCGCTGCGCGCAATCCTCCTCTTTTGCGCATAGACGCTCCAAAACGCGGCAAACTATGCCCAGAGAACTGTGTCAAAAAACCGGTCCCCGGCTCCCTCCTCCGCGGGAGGGCAGGCCGGAAACCGGACAAATTCTGTGCAAATCCAAGGGGGAGGCAGAACGCCATGAGTGCCCTGAGCAAAAAGAGAAAGTGGGTCCTGATCAGCGCGGTCGTCCTGGCCGCGGCCAGCCTGCTGCTGTGTCTTTCCCAGCGGGCGGACGCGGTCACCTATAAAAAAGGCAGCAGCGGCAGCGCCGTCACCCAAATCCAGACCCGGTTGAAATCCTGGGGCTACTACACCGGCGAGGCGGACGGCATCTACGGCAGCAAGACCGAAGCCGCGGTAAAAAAGTTCCAGCAGAATAACGGCCTGACCGCCGACGGCATGGCCGGTCCGGCCACCCTGAAGGCGCTGGGCATCCAGGCCGGAGACGCCTCCTCCGCCCAGTCGGGGGACATCGCCCTGCTTGCCCGGCTCATCTCCGCGGAGGCCCGGGGCGAGCCCTATTCCGGCCAGGTGGCGGTGGGGGCGGTGGTGCTCAACCGGATGAAGCACCCCTCGTTCCCCAACACCATGTCCGGGGTGATCTACCAGAGCGGGGCCTTTTCCTGCATGGCGGACGGGCAGTTCAACCAGCCCGTGGCGGACTCCTGCTACCGGGCCGCCCGCGACGCCCTCAACGGCTGGGACCCCTCCGGCGGCGCGATCTACTACTTCAACCCCGCCACCGCCACCAGCAAGTGGATCTGGTCGAGGCCCCTTCTGGTGGTCATCGGCAAGCACCGTTTTTGCAGCTAAGCCGCGGTTCGCGCTATTCCTCCGCCGCAGCCGCCGCGGCGGGGTAGTAGTAGGCCACCAGCAGGTCGATGCACTTTCCGTAGGTCTGGAGGCCCAGCGTCTGCCCGTAGCTCTGGAGAAAGCCGGTGTAAATTTTGTCGGACACCTGGGAGACGGGCGTCTCAAACTGCGCCCAGTAGGCGTTGTTCTCGTCCAGATCGGCCCTTACGACATCGCTGAGCCGGGCGTAGTTGTCCGCCCAGGCGTCGTAGTCCGCCCGGTACAGGGCGTTGCCCAGGTGGATGTAGGCCAGCAGGCAGGCGGAGTAGCAATAGACCGGGTCCCCGTCCTCCAGGCAGGCCAGCACCGCCGCAAAGTTCGCCTCGTCCTCCTCCGCCACCCCCCGCTGGTGGGCCAGCTCGTGGGCGACGGTGGAGGGGACCAGACAGCCGGGGGAGTCGGTGTTGATGTTCGCCTCCGCCGTAAAGGGGAAATAGAAGCCCGTGAAGTGGATGTAGCTTAAGCACCTGGAGAAGAAAAAGGGCTTGGCCGGGACGCTGTCCCCCGCCAGACAGGGGACAGTCCGCTCCACGGCCAGATACAGGTCGGGGGAGCGTGCCAGGCAGGCGTCCAGGTCCTCCCGGAACCGGCCCTGTTCGTCCCGCGCCACCTGCTCGCCATAGCGGTTGACCAGGTCGGTGAAATACCGTGTCACCGTCTCAAGCTGCTCCACGCTCAGGGGCACGCCGTAGATGCCGCTTTGCGCCTCAAAGTCCGAGGTGTAGTAATAGACGCCCCAGAGCAGGCAAAAGCCGCCGTAGATCAGGGAAAAGGCGGTGAGGCCCGTCATGCCCAGCCGGTAGAGCCGCAGCAGGCGTTCCGGCCGGCGCACCAGTCCCAGAACGGTGCAGATCAGATAGGCAACGGCGGCCAGGACCCCGCAGACGATCAGCGCCTCCCCCACGGAAAAGGGGACGCGGGCCGTGAGCCGCCGGAAAAAGCCCTGCCAGGGCAGAACGAAGCCCCGGCACACGGCGGCCATGACGGCTGCATTGTTCCGCAGCAGCAGATATGCGCCGATGACTGCCAGCCCCAGCAGGGACAGGCAGTGCTGGACCGGGCAGAGCCGGAACCACCGCCCCAGCGCGCCGCCCCTGCGTTCGGTTTTTTCGATCGTTTCATTCATATTTGTATTATAATCTCGAAAAAGCCTCTTGGCAATAGTGTTTTGCCATGGAAATGATTGGCTGAATAATCGGCGGCAAGGCGCAGAAAATAGAGCCGAACCACTTCAAATGGAGGACAAGACATGAAAAGAATCGCGATATTTCTGATTGCCGTCTCCGCCCTCTGCGTCCTGATGCTGACCGGCTGCGGGGAGGCGCGGGAGAACGGAACGGCTGTTCCCGGAGCTTCGGCCACGCCCGCGCCCGCTGACGCAATGCCGGACGGCGCCCGGACCGGGGACGGCATCGTGGAGGATACCGACGGTATCATCACCGAGGACGACACCGGCGCGGACGACACCCGGACGGACGGCGACGGCTCCGTCGTTGGCGACGCAGCCCGGGAGATCGCCGACGGCGCCCGGAGGGTCGGCAACGACGCGGCAAACGCCATCGACGGCCTGACCGGAGCGGGGAACGGCAGCACCGGCAACACCGGCAACACCGGCAGCACCGGCAAAACCGGCACGGCAGGCAACAGCGCCAGACCCTGACCGAAAAAAGAACGCGGCATGCCCGGGGCGGAAAGCGCTGCTTCCCGCCCCGGGCATGTCTGCCCGGGCATGTCTGCAAAAAAATTACTTGACAATTCAGCCGCCGGATGCTAAAATAACAAGGCTTGCGGGTGTAGTTCAATGGTAGAACACCAGCCTTCCAAGCTGGATACGAGGGTTCGATTCCCTTCACCCGCTCCAGCTAAGACAAGGCGCAGGCAAAAGCATAGGCGCCAGTAGCTCAGTTGGATAGAGCAATTGCCTTCTAAGCAATAGGCCAGGGGTTCGAGTCCCTTCTGGCGTGCCAGTATGGTGGGATTAGCACAGTTGGTAGAGCACCGGATTGTGGTTCCGGGTGTCGTGGGTTCGAGCCCCATATCCCACCCCACGTCAAAACGGCTGTGAAGCCTTGTAGC
>JAFTBW010000172.1 GCA_017455015.1 Oscillospiraceae bacterium
GAGGGAGCGACCTCCTTTGCGGGCGTACCCTATACCTATGAGATGATGGACCGTCTCCGCATGAGAGAGCTGTTCCCGGACTCCCTGCGCACGCTGACCCAGGCGGGCGGACATCTGCGGGAGGACCTGCTGCGGGGGGACGAGAACCGCGGACGGCTGTATACGGGGGATCTGGCCTGACGGGACGCAGAGGGCTGCTATTTCCTGGCCGGGCGGAAGAGCAGGTTTCTCAAGCTGGCCGGGAAGCGGTTCAGCCTGGACCGGCTGGAGCAGCTTTTGGAGGAGCGCTTTGCCATCGAGGCCGTCTGTGTGGGGCAGGACGAGCGTCTGCGGGTGTTTCTGGGCGGAAGCGCGGCAGACGCAGCGCGGGAATACCTGAGCGCCGTTTTCGGTATACCGGTATCCCGGTTTGAGATACACGCCGTCGACACGATCCGGAAAACCGCGTCCGGGAAAAAGCAATACTCCGCCTACGAGCAGGTCTGAACACTATACTCACGGAGCGATAAAATTTGCAATTTTATCGCTCCGTGAAAGGCTGCGGCGCGAAATTCTGCGAAGCAGCGAAGAGAATATGGAAGGGGTATTTGATTTCAGTCTCCGGCACGGTGGCCGCCCACCTGGCCGTTGCGCTCGATCGCCGTGGCCCCCTCCAGGAGATTCAGGCCCTTGATGACGGCGTTTTTTCCGAATCTGTCCCGGATGTCCAGCAGCGCCTGCTGCATCCGGCGCTCCCGCGCCAGCGCGGCGTCCTCCTGCTGCCGCTGCCGGGCCAGCGCGGCGTAGTCGGTGAACAGGTCAAGCTGCTCGGGGACAGCCTCCGCCTTTACCTCCTCCGGCGTCAGCAGATGCATGACCGCGATATTGAAGCGCCGCACCAAAAGCCCGGGGTCCACGATCGCATCATAGATTTCCGCCGCGGCTTCCATGATCCGGCTCGTGGAGGAGGTGTGCGTCCCCAGATTTCGGGAGCCGTGGACGGCTTTCGGCGTCTCCCTGCCGTAGTGGTCCGGCTCGATGGGACCCCGATAGGCCGCCGCGATTTTGGGGTCCCGGAGGTTTTCGATGTCATAGGCCACATACAGGACCACCTGATCCGTCAGCAGGCCCTTGCGGACCAGGTCCATGGAGAGCCCGTCCGCCATCTCCCGCACGACGATCCGCCCCTCCTCCGCCTTGTAGGGCCGCGGCAGCACCTGGCCCTGGCTGAGGCTCTTCGACTCCGGCGTGTAGGCGTGGCAGTCCGCGATCTCTGTGGGCTCCCAGCCCCAGGCGTGGTCGATAAGCAGCTCCGCGTTTACCCCGAAGAGCCTGTACAGCAGTTCCTCGTTGTACAGGGCATTCTCCGGCCCCTCCGAACAGCGCGCCACGTCCCCCATGGTGTAAAGGCCGTTGCTCTCCAGCCTGCGGGCGATGCCCCGGCCCACGCGCCAAAAATCGGTCAGCGGCCGGTGGCACCACAGCGTTTCCCGGTAGCTGCGCTCGTCCAGCTCCGCGATGCGGACGCCGTCCGCGTCCGGCGGCATGTGCTTGGCGACGATGTCCATCGCCACCTTTGCCAGATACAGGTTGGTCCCGATGCCGGCGGTGGCGGTGACGCGGGTCTCCCGCAGCACGTCCCGGATCATCAGCATGGCAAATTCGTGGGCCGTCATCCCCCGGGAGCCGAGATAGTGGGTGGCGTCGATAAAGACCTCATCCACGCTGTAGACCAGAAGATCCCGGGCAGAGACGTAGCGCAGATAGATCTCCACCACGCTGCGGGAGTATTCCATATAGTACCGCATTCGGGGCCGTGCGATCACCGCGTCCAGTTCCAGGGAGGGGTCCGCCGCCAAAGCTGAGGCCAGGACGGACTTCCCCGTGAATTTGTGTCCCGGCGCGCGCCGGAGCCGCTCCCGATTGACCTCGCGGATGCGCTGCCGGACCTCAAAGAGCCTCGCCCTGCCGGGGATGCCGTAGGCCTTGAGCGCCGGGGACACCGCCAGACAGATCGTCTTGTCCGTCCTGCTCTCATCAGCCACCGCCAGGAAAACGTCCAGGGGATCGAAGCCCCGCTCCGCGGCCTCCACGGAGGCGTAGAAGCTCTTGAGGTCGATGGCGATGAACGCTCTTTTGCGCTCCGTCATCCGAACTTGGCCTCGACGAACCAGCGCCCGTTCTGCTCGTCAAACAGATTCGTCTCCGCCTGCCCGATCCGGACCCGGTAGCGGATGCCCCGGCCCCCCACCTCGGAGGCGCAGCGGCTCACCTGCAAAATGTTGTCGATCTCATACCGGCTGCCGTTGGCCAGGCGGATGGTTTTGGGACGGCAGGTGCCGTCGGACTCATGCTCCGCGCTGACCGCGACGTATACCTTTCTGCGTGTCATGAGAACACCCCCCTTCAGCTCCGCTTGACAATGAATCTGACCACGCCCTGCACGGTCAGCTCCTCCACGTAAATATCCCGCAGCAGCCGGTTTTCCGGATGGAGGTAATATCTGCACCGGACGTCGTCGTAGCGCAGCGTTTTGAGGGTGCTCTGGCCCTCGCCGTCCAGCGCCACCACCTTGTCCCCGACCGCCGGCTCCCGGTCCGCGTCCACGATCACCATGTCCCCATCATCGATGCCGGCCTCGATCATGGAGTCCCCCCGGGCGAAGATCACGTAGAGGTTGCCCGTTCCGAACAGCGCGGAGGGGAGCTGCACAATCTGATCGACGGCCGCGTCCACGGTCTCCGGCGGCCCGCAGGGGATGGCCCCGAGATAGACCCGCGCCGCCGTCGTGGCGTACTCCGCCAGGGCGGTCTTCCGGGTGGATACATTCCTGCCGTCGTAGCCGATCTCGCCCGTCTCCTGCATCGCCACCAGGTATCGGTACACCGTCGCCTTGTTGACGCCCACGGCGGCCCCGATCTCCGCGGTGCTGGGGGACCGGCCCCGGTCGAGGTAAAAGCGCTCCGCGTAGTCCCGGATGCGCTCCATCAGCGCTGCGTCCTTGTGCCGCATATCCGTCCCTCCCTCTGTGTGATGTGCTGCTCACGCATCTGCAACGGTCCGTTGCAGATAGATTATAGCCCATCCTGCGCAAAAAGTCAAGACGGTTCATTTTTCCATCGGATACGCGGCGATCCCCGGAGGAGTTCCTCCGGGGATCGTTTGGGAAACGCCGATTAAAGCAACGCACGCGGTTGGCGAGCAAATTTTGTGTCCGCCAAGGCGCAAAAACCGCAGGAATACTTTGTGTATTTCAAGGTTTTTTGCAACACAGGCGGGCGCAAAATTTGCCGCCAAACGTGCGCGGGGATTTATTCAGCGTTTCCTTTGGTAAGTATGCGAGAATATTCATTTTTGGCCGGAAAGCCGGTAAAATCAGGCGGTCAGCTCCAGATACAGTTGGCGGTACATGCGGGCGGAGTTGTTCCAGGACACGTCCTTGTCCATGTCCCGCACCACCATCTCGTCCCAGCGGACGCGGTCCGTGAAGAACACGGTCTTGGCCCGGTTGATGGCGTCCAGCAGCAGGCCGGACTCGTAGCGGTCAAAGGTGAAGCCGTTGCCCTCGTTGGTGAACTGGTTGTAGGGCTGGACGGTGTCCTTCAGACCGCCGGTCTCCCGGACGATGGGGACGGTGCCGTAGTGCATGGCAATGAGCTGGGTCAGGCCGCAGGGCTCGAACTGGGAGGGCACCAGCAGCGCGTCGCAGCCGGCGTAAATGCGGTGGGCGCGGCCCTCGTCGTACATGATGTTGGAGCACACGCTGCCCTTGTTGGTCTCCTCGTACCAGCGGAAAGCATTCTCATACTGGGGATCGCCGGTGCCCAGCACCACCACCTGGGTGTTGCCGTCGATCACGGCGGGCATGATCTCGTTCACCAGGTCGAGGCCCTTCTGGTTGGTCAGCCGGGAGATCAGGCCGATGACGAACTTGCCGTCGTCGGGCTGCAGGCCCAGGTCCTCCTGGAGGGCCCGCTTGTTCTCCTTTTTCTTTGCGATGGCATCGGAGCGGTCGTAGTTGGAGGCGAGGAGCTTGTCCTCCGCCGGGTTCCACATGCCGTAGTCGATGCCGTTGACGATGCCCCGGAGCTTGCCGGAGTGGTAGCGCAGATGGGCGTCCAGGTTCTCGCCGTAGAAAGGCGTCTGGATCTCCCCGGCATAGGTGCCGCTGACCGTGGTGATCATGTTGCAGTAGGTCAGGCCGCCCTTGAACATGTTGGCGTCCTCCCAGTTCTGGGTCATCACGTCCTTGTTGAACACATACTGGGGCAGGCCGGACCAGTAGCGGATGGTGGGGATGTTGTAGATGCCCTGGAAGCGCAGGTTGTGGATGGTCAGCATGACCTTGCTGCGCCCGAGGGGCGTCCCCTGGAACATCTCCCGCAGATACAGGGGTACCAGGCCCGCCTGCCAATCGTGGCAGTGGATCACATCCGGCACCCAGTCCATGTAATTCAGCGCGGCCAGGGCGGCCTTCCCGAAGTAGCAGAACTTGGGGATGTCGTCCACCAGATTGGTGTAGGGGTTGCCGTAGCTGAAAAATTCCTCGTTGTCGATAAAGTCATAGACCACGCCGTCCCAGACGTACTCCATGATGCCCACATAGAACTGCCGCCCGTCGGCGCACAGGTCCATCATGAAAGAACCGCGGTAAACCATCTTCTCCTGGTACTCCCAGGGGATGCACTTGTATCGGGGCAGAATCACCTTTACATCGCAGTTCTGGGCGATCAGGGCCCTGGGCAGGGCGTACATCACATCGCCCAGGCCGCCGGTCTTGACAAAGGGGTAGCACTCCGAACCGATAAAAGCCACGCTGCGCCGGGGCTGGGGCAGCTCCGGCACCGGGGCGGCTTCCTGCGCGGGAGCTTCCGCAGCGGCTTTTTTGGCGGCGGCCCTGGAGGTCTTCTTCGCGGCGGGAGCCTTGGGCGTCTCCGCCGCAGCGGGGGCGGTCTCTTCCGCCGCAGCGGGAGCCTCAGCAGCCGCGGCCGGGGCCCCGGCGGGTTCCTCCGCCGAAGCATCAGCCGTCTTCGTCCTGGGCTTGGCGGCCTTCTTCGCCTTCGGAGCTTTTTCAGGCTCAGTCTGCGGCGCGGTGTCCGCCTGCGTCAGCTCCTGTTCCTCCGCGGATATCTGTGTGTCCTTCGTTTTCAACAGGATCACCTCCATGAAAATATCATAATACCCAAGTCATTATACCACAACATTCTGCGGTTGCATAGCCTTTTTTACAAGCTGACAAATCGCCCTGTTACCGGAAATATGCCACGGCGGAGCGGAACAAGCGCATCTCGTAGGCGCCGGGAACGTTGCGGTAGAGCCATTTTCCCACCCGCTCGGAGTGTCCCATCTTGCCCAGCACCCTGCCGTCCGGGGAGGTGATGCCCTCGATGGCCCAGACGGAGCCGTTGGGATTGAAGGCGGTTTCCATGCTGGGCGCGCCGTCCAGATCCACATACTGGGTGGCGATCTGACCGCGTTCGGCAAGCTGCCGCGCCAGCTCCTCCGACACCAGGAACCTGCCCTCACCGTGGGAGATGGGGACCGTCCAGGTCTCCCCCACCGTCGTACCCGCCAGCCAGGGGGAGAGGTCGGAGCAGACCCTGGTGCGCACCAGACCGGACTGGTGGCGGCCGATGCGGTTGAAGGTCAGGGTAGGGCAGTTTTCATCCGTGTCTATGATTTTTCCGTATGGGACAAGACCCAGCTTGACCAGGGCCTGGAAGCCGTTGCAGATGCCCAGCATCAGTCCGTCCCGCCGTTCCAGCAGCTCCGTGACCCGCTCCCGGACGGCGGCGGCGCGGAAGAACGCCGTGATGAGCTTGGCGCTGCCCTCCGGCTCGTCGCCGCCGGAGAAGCCGCCGGGGATCGCCACGATCTGGCTCTCGCGCAGGGCGGCGGCAAAGCGGTCCACGCTCTCCGCCACATCCGCGGCGGTCAGGTTCCGGATCACGAGGCACCGGGCGTCCGCCCCGGCCTCCAGGAAGGCCCGCTGTGTGTCGTACTCGCAGTTGGTGCCGGGGAACACGGGGATCAGCACCCGGGGCTTCGCCGTGCGTACCGCCGGGGAGAAGCGCTTCTCCGCGTGATAGGAGAGGGTGGGCGGCGTGCCGCGCTCCGCGGTCCGGGTGGGGTAGACGTCCTCCAGCACCGCCTCATTGTCCGCCAGCAGCTCGCTGACCGGTGCGGAATCCCCGTCCAGAAACACGGTGGCGTCCCCGATGGTGACGCCCAGCTTCCGGGCAAGGGGCTGCGATATTTCCCCGGAAAGCTCCGCCAGAATGGTCCCCGGCATGGGGCCGTACCAGTCCTCGGACACGCCCGCGGCGAAGCCCACGCCGTTGCCGAAGCTCATCTGTATCACGGCCTCCGCCGCGCCGTGGTCCACGGCCCGGGCGGAGAGCACCTTTCCGCTCCCTGCCAGCTTGCGGAACGCCGCGAAGCGCGATGCGTGATCCCCGCCCGAGAACAGGTACACCGGATGGCCCGGGGCCTGGAACTCCGCCGGGATCAGCTCGGAAGCTGTGATGGGGGCCACGGCAAAGGAGATGAGCGTGGGCGGCACGTCGTGGTCCAGAAAAGAGCCGGACATGGAGTCCTTTCCGCCGATGGCGGCGGCGGACAGCTCCATCTGGGCGTCCAGCGCCCCCAGCAGGGCGGCAAAGGGCTTGCCCCAGCGCTCCGGCTCCTCCCGGAGCTTTTCAAAAAATTCCTGTAAGGTGAGATAGAGCTTCTTCCAGTCCGCGCCGGCGGCGACCAGCTTGGCGGCGGAGGTGACCACCGCCTCGTAGGCCCCCCGGTAGGGGTCTTCGCTCATCCGCTCCGGGTCCAGCGCCCAGGACATGGCCCCGCCCTGCTCCGTCGTGTGGCCCGGCAGCACCGGCAGCAGCGCCGCCATCACCTGGGCGGGCGTACGCTGGTATTTGCCGCCGAAGGGCATGAGGAGCGTCCCCGCCCCCACGGTGGAGTCAAAGCGCTCGGTCAGGCCCCGGCGGGAGGCGCAAGGCAGCGCGGAGGCCACCTGGCGCAGCCCGCGGGGCGCGTCTTTTGACGCCGGCGCGGGAAAAACAACGTGCACGTCCGCCGTCTTGGGCGCGCCGTTGGTGTCCAGGAACGCCCGGGACAGGTCCGCCACGGTTTTGCCCTTCCAGGACATGACCATCCGGGGGCTCTCGGTGACCAGGGCCACCCGGTAGGCCTCCAGGTTCTCCTCCGCGGCCAGGGCGATGAAGCGCGCCTCGTCCTCCGGGGCGACCACCACGGCCATGCGCTCCTGGCTCTCGGAGATGGCGAGCTCCGTGCCGTCCAGACCCTCGTATTTCTTCCGCACCGCGTCCAGGTCGATGGCAAGGCCGGGGGCCAGCTCCCCCACGGCCACGCTGACGCCGCCCGCGCCAAAATCGTTGCAGCGCTTGATGAGCCGCGTGACCTCCCCCCTGCGGAACAGCCGCTGCAGCTTCCGCTCCTCCGGGGCATTGCCCTTCTGCACCTCGCTGGCCATGGCGGTGAGGCTCTTTTGATCGTGGCTCTTGGAGGAGCCGGTGGCACCGCCGATGCCGTCCCGTCCGGTCCTCCCGCCCAGCAGGATGACCACGTCGCCGGGGGCGGGGCGGGCGCGCACCACGTTCTCCGCCGGGGCCGCGGCCATCACCGCGCCGCACTCCAGGCGCTTGGCGGCGTAGCCGGGGTGGTAGACCTCCGCCACATGGCCCGTGGCAAGGCCGATCTGGTTGCCGTAGGAGGAGTAGCCCGCCGCCGCGGTCTGGGCCAGCTTGCGCTGGGGCAGCCGCCCGGGCAGCGTCTCCCCCAGGCTCTGGCGGGGGTCCGCCCCGCCGGTGACCCGCATGGCCTGGTGGACGTAGGTCCTGCCGGAGAGGGGGTCCCGGATGCAGCCGCCGATGCAGGTGGCCGCGCCGCCGAAGGGCTCGATCTCCGTGGGGTGGTTGTGGGTCTCGTTCTTGAACATGAGCAGCCAGTCCTGCTCTTTTCCGTCCACCGCCGCCGGAACGTGGATGGAACAGGCGTTGATCTCCTCGCTCTCGTCCAGCTCGGGCAGCATTCCCCGTTTTTTCAGGGCCTTGGCCCCGATGGTGGCGATGTCCATGAGCGTGACGGGTCTGGCCGCAGCCTTTTCCGGGCCGTAGACCTCCTGCCGCAGGGCCAGATAGCGGTCGTATGCCGCCTGCACCGCCGGGTCGTCGATGGCGATGTTTTGCAGGTGCGTGGAGAAAGTGGTGTGGCGGCAGTGGTCGGACCAGTAGGTGTCCACCACCCGCACCTCCGTCAGCGTGGGGTCGCGCTTTTCCCCATCCCGGAAGTATCCTTGCAGAAAACGCAGGTCCGCCAGATCCATGGCAAGACCCAGCTCGTCCAGCAGCGCGCGCAGACCGGTCTCGTCCTTTTCCCGGAAGCCGGCCAGCACCGGCACCGGGGCAGGCTCCGTAACCGAGAGGGCCAGGGTCTCCGGCTTCTCGAGGGACGCCTCCCTGGCCTCCACCGGGTTCACGACATAGCGTTTGACCGCCTCCACGTCCGCCTCGGTCAGCTCGCCGTAGAGGGCGTAGACCCTGGCGGAGCGGATCTGCGGCCGCTCCCCCTGGCTCAGAAGCTGGATGCACTGGGCGGCGGAGTCCGCCCGCTGGTCAAACTGTCCCGGCAGCGGCTCCACGGCGAACACCGCAGATGCGCCGGTGAAGTCCGGCTCGTCGCACACCTCGTCCACCTGCGGCTCGGAGAACACGGCGGTCCTGGCGTAACGGAACAGCGTCTCGTCCAGGCCCTCCGCGTCGTAGCGGTTCACAACACGGACCTTTTGCAGTCCCGCAATGCCCAGAAAGCCACGGCAGTCGCTCTCCAGCGCCGCAGCCTCCGGGCAGAGGCCCGGCTTTTTTTCCGAAAAAACCCGATATACCATATTCAACCATTCCTCTCCGGTAGCTTTTTCCCATTTCGCGCCTTTCCCTCCCCATGGGGGGGGGAGGGAAAGGCGCCGAAAGCGCGTCGATTATCGGGCTGCCAGCGCCCGCGCGCCGATGTCCCGGCGGCAATAGGCGTTTTCAAAGCGGACGCCCTCCGCCAGCCGGTAGGCATCTCGGAGCGCGGCGGCCAGATCCGGCGCCGTGGCGGTGACGCCCAGCACCCGTCCCCCGGCGGTGACCAGGGTCCCGTCCTCCAGCTTCTTTGCCCCCGCCACACAGGCGTGGGCGGCGGCCTCCGCCGTCATGGTGATGGGAAAGCCCTTTTCATAGTGTCCGGGATAGCCCTTGGAGGCCAGGATCACGCAGGCTGCGGCTCCGTCTGAGAATTCCACCGCGGTATCGGCCAGAGTGCCGTCGGTGGTGGCGCGCATGACGGTGTAGAGGTCGCTTTGCAGCAGCGGCAGCACCACCTGGGTCTCCGGGTCGCCGAAGCGGCAGTTGTACTCGATGACCTTCGGCCCCTGGGGCGTCAGCATCAGGCCGAAATACAGGCAGCCCCTGAAAGGCCGGCCCTCCGCCGCCATAGCCCGGATGGTGGGCAGGAAAATGGTCTCCATACACGTTTTCGCCACGGCGGGGGTGTAGCAGGGGTTGGGGGCGACGGTCCCCATGCCGCCGGTGTTGGGTCCCCGGTCCCCGTCCAGCGCCCGCTTGTGGTCCATGGAGGACACCATGGGGATCAGGGTCTCCCCGTCGGTGAAGCTGAGGACGGAGACCTCCGGCCCCGTGAGGTATTCCTCGATGACCAGCCTTGCCCCGGCCTGGCCGAAAACCCGGTCTTCCATGGCGGCCCGGACGGCACTCTTTGCCTCCTCCCGGGTCATGGCCACGGTGACGCCCTTGCCCAGGGCCAGGCCGTCGGCCTTGACCACCGTGGGGATCGGGGCGGTATCCAGATAGGTCAGCGCCTCGTCCATGTCCGTGAACACCCGGTAGGCGGCGGTGGGGATGCCGTATTTCGCCATCAGGTCCTTGGCAAAGACCTTGCTGGCCTCGATCTGCGCCGCCTTTTGGTCCGGCCCGAAGCAGGGGATGCCCGCCGCGGTCAGGGCGTCCACCGCGCCCAGGGCCAGGGGGTCGTCCGGGGTCACCACCGCATAGTCGATGGCGTTTTGCTTCGCAAATTCCACCTGGGCGGCAATGTCTGTGGCGGCGATGTCCACGCACACTGCATCAAAGGCGATGCCGCCGTTCCCCGGCAGGGCGTAGACGGTCTCGATCCGCGGGTTTTCCTTCAGCTTGCGGATGACGGCGTGCTCGCGCCCTCCCCCGCCGATTACCATGAGTTTCATTGTAATCCTCCCCTCATCCGGCGCTACGCGCCACCTTCCCCCGGTGGGGGAAGGCTTGAAATTAGTGATGGAACAGGCGTATGCCGGTGAACGCCATGGCGATGCCGTGTCTGTCGCAGGCGGCGATCACGTTGTCGTCCCGGATGCTGCCGCCGGGCTGGGCGATGTAAGAAACGCCGGACTTTCTGGCCCGCTCCACGTTGTCCCCGAAGGGGAAGAAGGCGTCGGAGCCCAGGGATACGCCGCTCTGGGTGGCGATCCAGGCCTTTTTCTCCGCCGGGGTCAGGACCTCGGGCTTCTCCCGAAACAGGCCCTGCCACACCCCGTCGGCCAGCACGTCCTCGTACTCGTCGGAGATGTACACGTCGATGGCGTTGTCCCGCTCGGGGCGGCGGATGCCCTCCACAAAGGGCAGGTCCAGCACCTTGGGGCAGCGGCGCAGATACCAGTTGTCCGCCTTTCCGCCCGCCAGACGGGTGCAGTGGATGCGGCTCTGCTGTCCCGCGCCCACGCCCACGGTCTGGCCGTCCTTGGCGTAGCAGACGGAGTTGGACTGGGTGTATTTCAGGGTGATGAGGCTGACCAGCAGGTCCCGGACTGCATTGTCCGGCAGGAGCTTGTTCTCCGTGACGAGGTTGCGCAGCAGGCTCTCGTCGATGCGGAAATCGTTGTGGCCCTGGGCGAAGGTGACGCCGAACACGTCCCGGGTCTCCAGGGGCATGGGCTGATAGTCCGGGTCGATCTCCACCACGTTGTAATTGCCCTTTTTCTTGGTCTTGAGGATCTCCAGCGCCTCGTCCTTGGAGCCGGGGGCGATGATGCCGTCGGAGACCTCCGCCTTGAGGTAGTTAGCCGTTTCGGCGTCGCAGACCTCGCTGAGGGCGGCCCAGTCGCCGTAGGAGCAGAGCCGGTCCGCCCCCCTGGCCCGGATGTAGGCGCAGGCGATGGGGCTGGGCTCGCCCTCCCCCTCCACAAAGATGGCCCTGCGGTCGGCCTCGCTCTGGGGCAGGCCCAGAGCGGCCCCCGCCGGGGAGACGTGCTTGAAGCTGGCGGCGGCGGGGACTCCGGTGGCCTCCTTGAGTTCCTTCA
>JAFTBW010000173.1 GCA_017455015.1 Oscillospiraceae bacterium
ACGCGTGCGATTGGCGAGAAAATTTTGTGTCCGCCAAGGCGCAAAAACCGCAGGAATACTTTGTGTATTTCAAGGTTTTTGCAACGCAGGCGGGCGCAAAATTTGCCGCCAAGCGTGCGCGGGGATTTATTCAGCGTTTCCCTTGACATCCGCAGTCGGATGTGTTATTTTAATTTGCGAATTTTTCGCAAATTGGAGGATGCGCCCGGTGGCGAAATATATGACAAAGCAGCGTGCGGCGCTGCTGGATTTTCTACAGGCCCACCCGGACCAGGCCATGAGCGCGGGGCAAATCTCCGCCGCCATGGACGGCGAGCAGGTGAGCGCCAGCGCGGTCTACCGCAATCTGGCGGAGCTGGAAACGGAGGGACGGGTCCGGCGGCTGCGGCGCGGGGACGGGAGAGAGGTCTTTTTCCAGTACCTGGACGGGGAGGACTGCCGGAATAGCGTCCATCTCTCCTGCACCCGCTGCGGCAGGACCTTTCACATGAACGCCCTGGGGGCGGAACGGATGCTCCGGGACGTGGAACGCAGCGACAGTTTTCAGGTGGACCGGAGCGAGACGGTGCTGTACGGCCTGTGCGGATCGTGCCGGCGGGAAACGGAGGGAGAGACTTGAAAAGACTATTTGGCGGGATATTGGCGCTTTGCCTGCTGCTGGGGGCGCTCTCCGGCTGCGGACAGAGCGCAGGCGCCGGTATCGGGGAAACACCCTCCGGAAAGCTGCGGATCGTGGCCACGGTGTTTCCCCTGTGGGACTGGACCCGGAACCTCCTCGGCGGCCTTGCATCGGATGCGGAGCTGACGCTGCTGCTGGACCAGGGAGTGGATATGCACTCCTATCAGCCCACTGCGGAGGACCTGCTGCGCATCGGTTCCTGCGATCTTTTGATTTATGTGGGCGGGACCTCCGACGGCTGGATCGAAGACGCCGTGGCGGAGGCGATGAATCCGGACCTGATCGCGGTCAATCTGATGGAGATTCTGGGCAGCGCCGCCAAGCTGGAGGAAACTGTGGAGGGGATGCAGGCGCAGGCGGAGGAGGACGCGGAGTACGACGAACACATCTGGCTCTCCCTCACCCTGGCCGGGCGCTGCTGCAAGGCCATCTGCGACGCCCTGGTGGGCATAGACCCGGAGCACCGGACGGCGTACAGCGAAAACCTCAACGCCTATCTGGACCGTCTGAACGCCCTGGACGCGGACTACCGGGAGGCGGTAGCAATGGGAAGCCGGGATACGCTGCTGTTTGCGGACCGCTACCCGTTCCGCTATCTGCTGGACGACTATTCTCTCCGTTACTATGCCGCTTTCCCCGGCTGCGAGGCGGAGACGGAGGCCAGCTTTGAGACCGTGATCTTTCTTGCGGAAAAGGCGAAGGAGCTGGGCCTGCGGGTTCTGCTGACCACGGAGAGTCCCGCCCCCCGGCTGGCGGAGACCGTGGCCGGGAACGCCGGAGAGCCCCGGCCGGAGGTTCTGGCGCTGGACTCCATGCAGGCGGTGACCCGGCGGGAGATCGACGCCGGAACGGACTATCTCACGGTCATGGAGCGAAACCTGGCCGTACTGCGGGAGGCGTTGGCTTGATATGGCCTTGCTGAAATGCGAAAACCTTCGCCTGGGCTACGAGGGCAGAGAGATTTTGCGGGACCTGAGCTTTTCCGTGAACGCCGGGGACTATCTCTGCATTTTGGGCGAAAACGGCTCCGGCAAAAGCACGCTGATGAAAACCGTGCTGGGCCTCGTCCCTCCGATGGAGGGGACGGTCGAGACCGGCGACGGACTTCTGCCCCGGGAGATCGGCTATCTGCCCCAGCAGACGGCGGTGCAGCGGGACTTTCCCGCCTCGGTGCGGGAAATCGTGCTGTCCGGCTGCCAGAACCGCTGCGGCCTTCGCCCCTGGTACAGCCGGGAGGAAAAGGAGCTGGCCCGGGAGAATATGGAAAAGCTGGGTCTGACGGAGCTGGCCGGACGCTGCTACCGGGAGCTGTCCGGCGGCCAGCAGCAGCGGGTGCTATTGGCCCGGGCGCTGTGCGCCACACGAAAGCTGCTGCTGCTGGACGAGCCGGTCAGCGGTCTGGACCCCCGGGTCACCGGGGAGCTGTACCGGGTGATCGGCAAACTGAACCGGGAGAGCGGCATCACGGTCATGATGATCTCCCACGACGTTCACGCCGCGCTGCGCTGGTCCACTCACATTCTGCACATCGGTCAGGAGACCTTTTTCGGCACCCGGGATCAGTACCGCCGCTCCGCCGTGGGACAGCGGTATCTCAGCGTGCAGCACAGGGAGGATGTTCCCATTCAAAGCCCCCTGCGGGGGCTTTGAATGGACAGGCTTCACTCCGTTCGCGCACTCGCTTGCGGGAGACGCTCGCACACTCGCTCCGTGAGCGGTATGATTGCCGAAAACGCGGTTTCCGGCAATCATGTATTGGATTCTATTCGCGCCTGCGGGCGCGAACTCTGCGAGGCTGAAGCAGATAACGGGAGGATGTCTGATGGAAAAGCTCGTCTACTATTTTCATTATCCCTTTGTGCGCTATGCCCTGATCGTGGGGGTGCTGATCGCCCTCTGCTCCTCCCTGCTGGGGGTCACGCTGGTGCTAAAGCGCTTTTCGTTCATCGGAGACGGTCTGAGCCACGTCGCCTTCGGGGCCATCGCCATCGCCGGCGTGCTGGGCGTGAGCAACAACATGCTGGTGGTGCTGCCCGTCACGGTGCTCAGCGCGGTCCTGCTGCTCCGGGCAGGACAGAACAAGGTCATCCAGGGGGACGCGGCTATCGCCATGATCTCCGTGGGCGCGCTTGCCCTGGGCTATCTGCTGCTGCACCTGTTTTCCACATCCTCCAATCTCTCCGGCGATGTGTGCTCCACGCTGTTCGGCTCCACCTCCATTCTGACCCTGACCGGGGGCGAGGTTGCCCTCTGTCTGGTGCTGAGCCTGCTGGTGGTGGCTGCGTTTCTCTTTTTCTACCACAAAATTTTCTGCGTCACCTTTGACGAGAGCTTTTCCAAGGCCACGGGGATTCACGCGGATCTGTACAATCTGATTATCGCGGTCATCATCGCAGTCATCATCGTTCTGGCCATGAATCTGGTAGGGAGCCTTCTGATCAGCGCCCTGGTGATCTTCCCCGCCCTGTCCGCCATGCGCGTGTTCCGCAGCTTCCGGGGGGTGACGGTCTGCTCCGCCGTCCTCAGCGTCTGCTGCGCCGGAGCGGGCATCCTGATCTCCATTCTGGCGGGAACGCCGGTAGGGGCCACAGTCGTGGCGGTGGATATCGTCTCTTTCGCACTGTTCTACTTCGCCGGGCGGCTGCGAAGAGCCTGACATCCCCGGACAGGGAAAACGCGGCGCTTCTCCAACGCTCATTGTAACTGTTTGAACCCCCGTTGCCTCGCAGAGTTCCGCGCCGCAGCGCGGAATGAAGTTCAATACATTTTTGGCGGAAACCGCGTTTTCGCCAAAAATACTCTGCGCAGAGCGAGTGTGCCCTTCCCCGCAGGGCGCGCTCGCGTAGCGAATCTTTCTGTTCAGGAGCCCAGCGAAGCGGGTCCTGAACAGTTACCGCTCATTTTGTGGCAGTCATGCCCTGAGTCAGAATGCCAAGATTGTCCCGGTAGATCTCCGGAAAAGCGGAGATGGGCAGCGGATTGTCTCCCATGCCGGCCTCGATGGTATAGCCGGGGCGGTTGTAGTTCTGGATGAACCAGTCCTTATAGCCCGCGAAACCCGAGGCGTAGGGAGTGTCCTCCACCAGATACCCGCTGGCCTCCGAAAAGCCTCGGGCGATCTCCTCCGCGCCGGGGGCGGCCTCTCCCTGAAATTTCCAGTAGATGACCCCGCCCTGGGTGTGGTAGCTCAGGGTCAGGGCCGGGGAAAAGTCCAGGGTAAAGGCGTGGGCAGCCCGGCTCTCCGGGGCGACCAGCGGAGCTTCTCCCACATAGTCCCGCGGCGCGGGAGAGGTGAAGCCCTGGGAGAACTTGATCCTCCGCGCGGTCTCCCAGCCCGCCGGGTATTGCAGATTGGGGTCCACGCCCCGGATGTTGGCTTTCCAGCCCGAGGGGAACGGGATGGACGGCCACCCCCGGGCGATCTCCGCCGCCGTGTCATAGTCCTGCCCCGAACTGAGGTCGCCGGTGACCAGATCCATGCCGTCCGGGTTCACGCAGGGCAGTACCGCCAGCTCCGTTCCCTCCAGCAGCGCCCCTGCGGACACGCCGCCCACTTCTCCGGCAAAGGTGACGCCCTTTGTCAGCTCCTCCGTGAAGCACAGCAGTAGCGGCGTGGTGATCCACTCGTTGGCGTGGTGCGCCGCATTGTAGAAGACCCGGTTGCTCCCCTCCCCCAGCCGCAGCAGCCACAGAGGTCGTCCCAGAACGCTGTAGCCCGCCCGACCAAGCCGCAGTAGCGGATAGCGGGCCGCAAGGCCCTCGCAGCAGAAGCGGACAAGCTCGCTGCACCAGTCGATGTCTGTGGGCACCACGTCGAAGCCAAGGGGAACGGTCAGGCTCTGTCCGACGGTCAGATTCAGGGGATCGGCGCGGGGATTGGCCGCCTCGATTGCCTCCGGCGTTGTTCCGTAGCGCTGCGCCAGCCGGTAGAAGGTGTCCCCTGGACGGAGGGTGTGCCGCAGCGCGCCGGTGTACAAGGGCAGCAGCGCACCGTGGGTTTGCACACCGGCAATGCCGTCCGCAGTGAGTCCGGCGGCGGACTGGAATTGCCGCAACTCTGCCTCCGTCCGCCTGCCGAAAATCCCGTCCGTCTGCCCCGGGTCATATCCTGCCCGTTTCAGCGCAAGCTGCAGCAGCTGCACCTGGGGACCGGTGGAACCGAAATAAAGCGTTTTCATCCCGCGCACCTCCTCGCTGCTTCAAGGATATGCAAACCGGAACGGATTCATTCCGCCTTTTTCCGATCTTTTTCTCCGGTTGCGAACTGCGCCCCTCCCCCTTTCGGGGGAGGGGCGCAGTTCAAGGGAAACGCTGATTAAATCCGGCGAGAGCAGATGTCGGGCAAATTTTTGCCGGATCAAGGCGCAAAAAGTGCAGGAATACTTTGTGTATTTCAAACTTTTTGCAACGCAGAGCCGGCGAAAAATTGCCGGCAGATGCCGAAGGCGGATGAATCAGCGTTTCCCAAGGTTTCTGTCGCTTTCAAAATATCAGGACAGATCGTTCAGGATCAGGGCGATCACCGTCAGGTCCCGCTCTCCCCGGTTCTCCGTACCGTGGCTCTGTCCGCCGGGACACAGATGCATATCGCCGGGGTGCAGGACCACCTCCCGTCCGTCGTCGTTGACCGTGGCCTCGCCGTCCAGGACGTAGATGCACTCAAATTCCCCGTTGTGCGCGTGATACCCGATGGACGCCCCCGGGGGGATCACAAGCTTGCTGATGACCCTGCCATGGCCCGGCGCATCCTCCGGCAGCAGAAAGTCGGTAAAGCATACCGTCTCTTTTCCGCCCTGGGCGTGTTCCACCTGACGGACGCGAATGTCCTCTTTTCGTCTTACCATGCGTTCCCTCCTGTATCCGTTGCGGCTGCCTGTTCCATTCAGGACCCGTAGTGCTCCGCCACAAGCTTCAGGTTGTCAATGATCGGCAAGTGCTGGGGACAGACGCCCTCGCACTGGCCGCAGCCCACGCAGTCGCTTGCTTTCCCGAATTTACCGGTCAGGGACTCATAGGTGCCCATGGTCGCGGACCAGCCCTTCTCCGCCAGGTTTTCCCGCATATCCTCGTTGTAGAGGGAGAAATACTGGGGAATTGCAATGTGCATGGGACAGCCCTCGGTGCAGTAGGAGCAGCCGGTGCAGGGGATGGCGATTTGCCCGTTGATGATCTCCGCCGCCTGAAAGCACAGCGCCGTTTCCGCCTCGGAAAGGGGCCGGAATTGGCGCATAAAGCCGGTGTTGTCCCGCACCTGCTCCAAATCGCTCATACCGGAGAGTACCAGCATCACCCCGGGCAGGCTCGCCGCGAAGCGGATGGCCCAGCTCGGTACGCTTGATACCGGGTCGGAGGCTTTCAGCAGCCGCTCCGCCGCCTCGGGGACTTTGGCCAGCGTGCCGCCCTTCACCGGCTCCATGACAATCACGGGCTTGCCGTGCTTCACACAGACCTCGTAGCACGCCCGGCTCTGGACCCAGGGACTCTCCCAATCCAGATAGTTGATCTGTAGCTGTACGAACTCCATCTCCGGGTGCTCCGTCAGGACGCGGTCCAGCAGCTCGGCGCTGTCGTGGAACGAGAAGCCGGCGTGGCGCACCAGTCCCTGGGCCTTTTTCTCCAGGAGCCAGTTGAAGCAGTCCAGCTTTTCATACTGTTGCAGCAGTCCCGCGTCAACGCCGTGGATCAGATAGTAGTCGAAATAGCCTGCGCCGGTCTTTCGGAGCTGTTCGGAGAAAACCAAATCCCTGTCGCCCTGGGTGCGCAGGAATCCCGCGTGGAGCTTGGTGGCCAGGGTGTAGCTCTCCCGAGGGTGGCGGTCCGTCAGGACGGTTTTCGCCACGCTCTCGCTGGCAAAGCCGTGGTACATCCAGGCGGTGTCAAAATACGTGAAGCCCTGCTCCAGAAACAGGTCCACCATGCGCTTGACCTGTTCGATATCCACATCCGTCTCGCTGCTCTTATCCAGCAGCGGCATGCGCATCAGGCCGAAGCCCAGCTTCTGCTTGGGATAAAAATCCATGAAAACGCCCTCTTTCTGTATATTTTTTGTTCTGTCACAGAAGAATTATACCGGATATCTCCGGTCCCTGCAAGCGTTTTCCCGTTTTTTCCGAAAAAAATGTCCGTCAAAGCGCGGAAGGATCCGGAACCGCGATACCTGCCGGAGGCGGCAGATGCTCAGTGTGAAATTGAACAGCTCGCAGAAAAACAGGACGAAGAGGTAGCCCCGCAGCGCCCACCGGGGCAGGAGCCAGAATACCAGCGCCACGCCGCAGAGGGACTCGGCGATGTTGAAGCACATGCTCCACAGCATCTGCCCCAGGCCCTTGAGGCACCCGTCGGTGACGATGTCCATATACATGAACGGAACCAGCAGGGCGAGTACGCGGATATAATGCCCCACGCCCTGCGTGCGGTAGATCAGATAACCCAGCGGTTCGGCGCACAGGAACAGGAACGCGGCGCAAAAAAGGGCAAATATCAGGGTCCAGCGCAGCAGACGGCTGACCGAACGGTCGATGCGGTCCTGCCTTCCCTCCACCTGGGCGGCGGTCAGCTCCGGCACCGTCAGCTCCGCCACGGCGTTGAGCAGGCAGGAGGGAAAGGAGATGATGGGAAACACCATGCCGGTGACGGTCCCGTAGCCCGCCAGCGCCCGGTCCGCGGAGAAGCCCGCCGCCCGCAGCTTGCGGGGAACCAGGAGGTTTTCCAGGGTGGTCAGTCCGGTCCTGGCGTAGGCGGCCAAGGCCAGCGGCAGGGCGATGCGGAGCATCCTGCCGGTCAGGTCCGGGCCGGCGTCTCCCCTGCCGCTCCGCCGCCGGTCCAGCAGGTACAGCAAGGCGATGAGCGCCAGGGAAAACCCGTCCGCTGCCACGGTGCCCCAGGCGATGGCGGCGCAGCACGCCGCAGTGTCCCCCGCCGCCGTCCGTCCAAGCAGATAAACCACGCAGCCGATGCCCGCCGCCTGCTCCGCCACCTGCACAGCGGCAGACTTCCAGGCCCGGCCCGAGGCGATGAAATAACCGTTCAGCACGCAGCTCAGGGAGATCATGGGCAGGGAAAAGGCCAAGACCCGCAGGCTCTCCACCGTTCTGGCGTCTCCCACCCAGAGAAAGCCGATGGGCGCGGCGCACAGATATTGGACCAGAAAGCTCGCTCCGCCGAAAAACATGGCGTAGCCCAGGCAACGGCCAATGACGGCCCCCACGCCGCCGGCGTTCCCCAGGCCAAGCTCCTCCGCCACCAGCCGCGTGGTGGTGAAGCGGATGCCGGAGATGGCCAGAGTGGCGGTGAAAACGTTGACGCTCAGCACCAGTTGCCACAGCCCAACCCCCGCCGCGCCGATCCGCCCCGCCAGCCAGACTTGATAGCTCAGGCCGATGCAGCGCATCAGCACCGAGGACGCCGTCAGAAGCGCGGTGTCCTTTGCCAGCTTTTTGAATCCTCCCATGCCGCGCCCCCGTTCCCGTGAAATGCTATGGTGCTATGGGAAGTATATTCAGGTTGGCGGGTAAAAATATCTGCCTGAGCGGGTGGGAACATGGGAGGTAGATGACCTCACCCACCGCCGCCCCGACGGGCGGCGGTCCCCCCTCCCCCTGATGGGGGAGGGAGAAATCGGAACAGAAAAGCCCGCCGGTTTGTCACGCCGGCGGGCAAGGAGGAGTGAAAAATCTGATTGTGAGTCAGTCCAGGTTTTTTGTGATGACCGGGGAGCACAGGCCGTGGTAGCAATAGCCGTCCTCCGCGGTGCGGACCGTGTAGTCGTTGTGGAAGCGCAGCGTCAGCGTTTCACAGCCGGAGATGTCCAGGGACACGGGGATGGATTCCTCCGTGGGATGCGTCAATGTCTCGGAGGTGTAGACGGTCTCGCCGTCGCAGAGGATTTCAAAAGAACCGCTGACCTTGCTGTCGTCATCCCGACGGACCGCGAACGTGCCCTCCAGCAGATCGTAGTTCCCATTCAAGATGTAGGAAACCGCCGCGCCGTCCTCGCCCCAGAGCCAGCCGCTGCTGTAGGTGACGCCGTCCAGGGCCTCGAAATCGCCGGAGGAACGGAAGATGGAGCCGGTCTTCTCACTGTATTCCATGTCGTAGAGGGATGCGGGGAGGTATCTGACCATCGCTTCCCGGCACTCGGTCAGCTCGGCCAGCGCCCGGACCCGGATCGCGTCATCCAGGACCGCAACCGCCTCCGGGATAGTCTCGCGGCTCCCGGCAAACAGCGTCGCGGCACGGCCGGCAACATCGGCGGCAAAGCGATTCTCCAGCGCGGTAACAGCCTCTTTTACTGCCTCCTGGGGCAGTTCACGCACATCCTGCAACCCATCCAGCAGAGCGAACGCCTCGGAATAAGACCCCTCCAGATAGAGCGTATCCGCCTCCAAAGCCGCCTCCGCTACGGTCTTGTACCGGCTGCCGGAGAGGTACTCCGCCTCGGCGGCAGTGAGGGCCTCGGTCTCATAGTCAAAGCGTTCCATGCCCTCCCGCAACAGGGAGGCGGCGGCGGAGTAGTCCTGAACCGCAGCCAGGGCGGCAGCCTTGTCCAGCAGGGATTCCTCATACAGGCCATAGGTAGCGTTCAGCTTGTATTCCAGCTTCTCGTTGTACACATCGTAGGTGAGCAGGGTCTGCCGCCCCTTCTCCAGCAGAGACAGGGCCTCGCCGTAATCCCTGGTCTGGATCGCAAAGTCTGCCTGGCGCATGATGTCGTCGGCGTACTGCTCCAGACTCCGGGCCGCGCTGCGCTGGGCCGCGTCATAGCTGGCATCTTCTTCCAGCACCTGCATATACTCCGCTCTCGCGGCAAGATAATCCCCGTCCCGGCTGAGCAGCTCGGCCTGGGCCATGTGGTTCTGGGAGACGGTGTAGGTGCGGAACTCGTCAAAATGCTCGCTCAGCAGCTCCTGGGCGTTCATGCCGATGGAGCCCAGGGCAGACAGGGCGGACGCGGCGGTGTCGGCGTCGATCTCATGGCCGGCGTACTGCTCGCAAACCAGGTCCGCGGCGCTCAAAAGGGTGCTGCGCAGCTCCGTCTCATGGCCGCCGGAGGCCAGAGAGCTGTTCCAATACAGTTCCTTTGCACCGGCGTAATCGCCGGATTTGACGGCGCGGATCACACGGTTCACGGGCTGTATGTAGAGAATCAGCACGATGGCGGCCAAGGCTGCGGCGACGGCCACGGCGGACCAGCGCAGGGCCAGACGCTGTTTGTCTGTCAGCGGAGCGCGGGAAGTCTTCCTGGGCTCCTCCTTCCACGCCTCGGTGTCGGCTGTGATCTGTGTGAACAGCGCGGCGTCGCCGTTCCGGATAATCCCGCCGTCGCCGGAAATCGTCTGCGCACCCTCGGAGAGAGCCTTGTTATTTCTAAAGACAAAAGCGCTCATAAAAAACACCTCGCTTTCGTTTGCGAGGCTATCCTACTCCCAAATTGCATCATTTTTGGTAACAGTTTGTTTTTTCTTGAAAACTTTTCCGTTTGGCCACAAATCGCATATATTGATTCCGTTTTTCCGAAAAACACCATATTCTGCTATCCGGAGCGTTTTTGGGGCGCACGCGCCGGCCGAAGGACCGCAATCCCGCAAAAAAGAAAAAATAATTACAATATTTTTTGTAATCTTCTGAGAGACTGTTTAATATCCCGGCGTGCACGGATTTTCGAGCGGTTTTTCGCCAATCAAGGCGCGAATCCGCAGGAATCCTTTGTGGATTTCAAGGATGAGCAACGCAGAGTGGCGGAAAATCCGCCGGAAAGACGGGCGCGAAGAGATTTTAAACAGGCTCTAAGGAAACGCTGATTAAAGCAACGCGTGCGGTTGGCGAGCAAATTTTGTGTCCGCCAAGGCGCAAAAACCGCAGGAATACTTTGTGTATTTCAAGGTTTTTGGAACGCAGGCGGGCGCAAAATTTGCCGCCAGACGTGCGCGGGGATTTATTCAGCGTTTCC
>JAFTBW010000174.1 GCA_017455015.1 Oscillospiraceae bacterium
CCCGCCTGCGTTACAAAAACCTTGAAATACACAAAGTATTCCTGCGGTTTTTGCGCCTTGGCGGACACAAAATTTGCTCGCCAACCGCACGCGTTGCTTTAATCAGCGTTTCCCTAAATTATTTCCCGATTCTGGCTGGTCTAAATCACCATATGCATCGTTGCCGTCGTTTGCGATACACAAAGTATCGCCGCGCATCCTGGCCTCGCCTATGGCGATTTATCCTGCGCCATAATTCGGGAACTAATTTAGGGACAGTTCCTCGGCGATTCGGCAACCCGGGGACGGACCCTTTTGCCCGATACGGCAGGAGGGTCCGGCCTCTTTTTTTGCAGATGGAACCGTATTTTGCATATATTTCAAGCGCTGATCCGAAAATTATGCATAATTATTTATAAAAATTCCAAAATATCTTATTTTTATCGAATCCGGACTTGCTTTTTTTCCAAAGCTATGTATAATGATAAAACACCGCCCTCCTGAGGCGCGGAAGGGCAGGAAAGGGGTCTTCCAATATGACAAAGGTATTTATCGACGGGAGCGCCGGGACCACCGGCCTTCGGATCTATCAGCGGCTGGCGGAGCGCCGGGATCTGACGCTGCTGCGGCTGCCGGAGGAGCGAAGAAAGGACCCCAACGCCCGAAAGGACGCCATCCACGGTGCGGATGTGGCGTTTTTCTGCCTGCCGGACGACGCGGCGCGCCAGGCTGCCGCGCTGGCCGAGGGGAGCGATACCGCAATCATCGACACCTCCACCGCCCACCGGACCGCGCCGGGCTGGATCTACGGCTTTCCGGAGCTCACCGGCAAGCGGGAAAAGCTCCGGCAGGCAAAGCGCATTGCCAACCCCGGATGTCACGCCAGCGGCTTCATCGCCCTGGTCGCGCCGCTGGTGGAACACGGCCTGCTGGCTCCCGGCGCGCTTTTGAGTTGCTTTTCTCTCACCGGCTACTCCGGCGGCGGAAAGAGCATGATCGCCCAATACGAGGCGGAGCGTCCGGAGACGCTGCTGTCGGCTCCCCGGCAGTACGGTCTCGGACAGAGCCACAAGCACCTGCCCGAGATGCAAAAGGAGTGCGGTTTGGAGCTTGCGCCGCTCTTCAGCCCTATCGTGGCCCCCTATTATGCGGGTATAGAGGTCACGGTCCCGCTGCACCGTTCCCAGGTCAGCGGAGAGCTCGAGGACGTGCGGCAGATTTACCGCGATTATTACCGCGGCGGTCTGGTCCGCTTTGCGGAGGGCGCGGAGACGGAGGAGAACGGCTTCCTGTCCGCCGGCAAGATGGCGGGGAGGGACGATATGCTGGTCTCCGTCTGTGGAAACGGCGACCGCATGCTTTTGATTTCCCGTTTTGACAATCTCGGCAAGGGCGCCTCCGGGGCGGCCATTCAGAATATGAATATCCTCCTGGGACTGGAAGAGTCCACCGGATTGAACATACCGAATCAATAAGGAGCTTGACCATGAAACTGATCGAAGGCGGCGTCTGCGCCGCAAAGGGCTTTACCGCCGCGGGCATCCACTGCGGCATCCGGAAGAGCCGGACAAAGCGGGACATCTCCCTGATTTACAGCCAGACCCCCGCCGCCGCGGCGGCGGTGTATACCACCAATCTGGTAAAGGGAGCCCCTCTGACCGTGACGAGGGAGCATCTGCAAAAGACCGGAGGCATCGCCCGGGCGGTGATCTGCAACAGCGGCAACGCCAACACCTGCAACGCAAACGGGATCGAAATCGCCGAGGGCATGTGCGCCCTGACGGGCAAGGCCCTGGGCATCGCCCCGGAGGAGGTGGTCGTGGCCTCCACCGGTGTCATCGGCCAGCCCATGGAGCTGGAGCCCATCGCGGCGGGGATGCCGAAGCTGGTCCGGGCGCTGTCCCCGGACGGCAGCGCCGACGCCACCGAGGGCATCATGACCACGGACACGGTACCCAAGTCCATCGCCGTGGAGTTTGAGCTGGGCGGAAAGACCTGCCGCCTGGGCGGCATCGCCAAGGGCAGCGGCATGATTCACCCCAACATGGCGACCATGCTGGTGTTCCTCACCACGGACGCCGCCATCGCCCCCGCCATGCTGCAAAAAGCCCTGTCCTCGGACATTGCCAACACATTCAACATGGTAAGCGTGGACGGGGACACCTCCACCAACGACATGGTGACCGTTTTGGCCAACGGCATGGCGGGCAATCCGCGCATCGACGCCGTCGGGGCCGACTTTTCCGCGTTCATGACCGCCCTGAACACCGTGACCGTGGCCCTGTGCCGCATGATCGCCGGAGACGGGGAGGGAGCCACCAAGCTGCTGGAGTGCCGGGTGTCCGGGGCATCCGATGAGAAAACCGCCAAGACCGTCGCCAAGAGCGTGATCTGCTCCAGCCTGCTCAAGGCCGCCATGTTCGGCGCGGACGCCAACTGGGGGAGAGTGCTCTGCGCCATCGGCTACAGCGGCGCAGCCGTGGATGTGAACAAAGTGGACGTCTCTTTCCGGAGCGCGGCGGGGGAGATCCCCGTGTGCAAAAACGGCGCGGGCGTGCCTTTTTCCGAGGAAAAGGCGAAAGAGATCCTGCTGGAACGGGAGATCGAAATTCTGGTCGGGCTGAACAGCGGGGAGGCCGCTGCCGCCGCCTGGGGCTGCGACCTGACCTATGACTATGTGAAGATCAACGGAGATTACCGGACATGACGGAGAATTTTACGAATTCGGAGCGGGCGGAGGTGCTGGTCCAGGCCCTGCCCTATATCCGCAAGTACACGGGCAAGATCGTGGTGGTCAAGTACGGCGGCAACGCCATGACCAGCGAGAATTTGAAGCAGCAGGTCATGGAGGACATCGTGCTGCTCCGTCTGGTGGGCGTCCGGGTGGTGCTGGTCCACGGCGGCGGCCCGGAGATCAACGAGCTCATGAGCCGGCTGGGCAAGCAGCCGGAGTTCGTGGACGGCCTGCGGGTCACGGACCGGGAGACGGTGGACATCGTCCAGATGGTCCTGGCGGGCAAGATCAACAAGTCCCTGGTGGGCCTGCTGGGCTCCAAGGGCGGCAGGGCCATGGGACTGAGCGGCATCGACGACCGCCTCATCGAGGCCAAACAGAAGGACTCCCGGCTGGGCTATGTGGGGGAGGTCACCCGCATCAATCCCGCGCCGGTCATTGATCTGCTGGACCGGGGCTACATCCCCGTGATCTCCACCGTGGGCTGCGGCCCCAATGGGGAGACCTACAACATCAACGGCGACACCGCCGCCGCCTGCATCGCCGGAGCCCTGGGGGCGGAACGCCTCATTATGATGACGGACATTGCCGGCGTGCTCCGGGACCCCAAGGACCCTTCCACGCTGATCCCCGAGATCACGATCCAGGAGGCGGCGCAGCTTTTCTCCGACGGCGTCATTTCCGGCGGCATGATCCCCAAGGTGGAGTGCTGCATCCGGGCCATCGTGGAGGGCGTGAAAAAGGTGATCATCATGGACGGAAGGGTGCCCCACTCCATTCTGATGGAGCTGCTCACGGACGAGGGCGCGGGCACCATGGTGAAGAAAGGAGAGAAACGCAATGACGACGCAGGAGAGGGATAACGCCTATGTGGCGGGTACCTACAAGCGCTTCCCCCTGACCGTCGTCTCCGGGCAGGGAAGCCTTGTCCGGGATGAGAACGGCAGGGAGTACATCGACCTGGGCTCCGGGATCGCGGTCAACAGCTTCGGCGTGGCCGACCCCGTCTGGCAGCAGGCCGTGACGGCGCAGCTCGGGAAAGTGCAGCACATGTCCAACCTCTACTACACCGAGCCCTGCGCCCTTTTGGCCGAGCAGCTCTGTCTGCGCACCGGTATGAAGAAGGTCTTCTTCTCCAACTCCGGCGCGGAGGCCAACGAGTGCGCCATCAAGGTCGCCCGGAAGTGGGCTGCCGAACACAAGAGCCCGGAGCACTACACCATCGTCACCCTGAAAAACAGCTTCCACGGCCGCACCCTGACCACGCTGGCCGCCACGGGACAGGACCACTTCCATGAACTGTTCCAGCCGCTGACCTCCGGCTTCGTCCACGCGGAGGCGGGAAACGCTGCCGAGCTGAAAGCCATCGCGGCGCAGTACAAGCTGGCTGCGGTGATGGTGGAGTGCGTGCAGGGCGAGGGCGGCGTGCTGCCCCTGACGCCGGAGTACGCAAAAGCCGTGCAGGAGCTTGTCCGGGAACAGGACATTTTGCTGCTGGTGGACGAGGTGCAGACCGGCAACGGCAGAACGGGACGGCTCTACGCCTATATGAACTACGGCCTGGAGCCGGACGTGGTGTCCACTGCCAAGGGTCTGGCCGGCGGCTTGCCCCTGGGAGCCACCATGCTGGGCGAGCGGGTGCAGGACGTGCTGGGCTATGGGGACCACGGCTCTACCTTCGGCGGCAATCCGGTGAGCTGCGCCGGCGCGCTGAGCATTTTGAACCGGGTGGACGATGCGCTGCTGGCCCAGGTGCGGGAGAAGGGCGACTATCTGAAAAAGACCTTCACCGGCGCGCCGGGGATCACATCCGTCAGCGGCCTGGGACTGATGCTGGGCCTCCAGACCAAAAAGCCCGCCGGGGACGTGCTGCGCGGGTGCATGGACAGGGGCGTCCTCTGCCTCACTGCCAAGGACCGCCTGCGGCTGCTGCCCGCGCTGAACATCCCTATGGAGCTGTTGCAAAAGGCCGCTGCGGTCATCCTCGACTGCTGCGAGTGAATCTCTGCATACCGCTGCCATCCGGGGCATAAGCTGATTTCGGGGTCTGCCGCCGGTACGGCGCCCCGAAATCACGTGGCCGGGGGCCGGAGGTAACGGAAATGGCAAAGCGGAAGCAGATAAAACAGGAAATCATGCGTCGGGGGCTGCCGCTGCTGCTGGCGGCGGGACTGTTCGCGGCGGCGGTTCTGCCCTCCTACCTCTCCGCCTCCGCCACGGCGCGGTTGCTGCCCATCTACAGCGTCAAGCGGGACGACAAATGCGTTTCACTCACTTTCGATGCTGCCTGGGGGAACGAGGACACGCAGGAGCTCATCGACATCCTGGCCCGCTACAATGTGAAAGCCACGTTCTTTGTCGTGGGCTTCTGGGCGGAGAAGTATCCGGAGAGCGTGAAAGCCCTCCACGACGCCGGACATGAGGTCATGACCCACTCCGACGATCACGCCCATTTTTCCCAGCTCAGCCGGGGGCAGATCCTGGAAAACCTTGCGGCCGGCTGCGACAAGATCGAGGCGGTCACCGGCGTCCGTCCCACCCTGTTCCGCGCCCCCTACGGCGAGTACAACGACAATGTGATCCGCACCGCCTCCGAGGCTGGCCTGCAGACCATCCAGTGGTCCCTGGATTCCCTGGACTGGAAAGAGCTCAGCGCCGCGGAGATCACGCGGCGCATCACCACCGCCGTCGCGCCGGGGGACATCATCCTCTTCCACAACGCCGCCCTCCACACGCCGGAGGCCCTGCCCGCCATTCTGGAATATCTGCTTCAGAACGGCTACCGGGCGGTGCCCGTGTCGGAGCTGCTGCTGCAAGGGGACTATGAGATCGACCACACCGGACGGATGCGCCCGGCGTCGGAGAACACCGCGCGGTTCATCAGATTCGGAGCGGCCGCCTGACGCTTTTGACGCGCCACTGACAGGAATCCTGCCTGAGCGGTTAGGTACGCCGCACCCACGGAAAAGCACCGCAGCTTATCCCTCCCCCTCAAGGGGGAGGGGGGACCGCCGCCCGTCTCCCGCAAGGGCGGTGGTGGGTGAGGCCATCTACCGCCCACGTTACAACATCAATTTCAAACAGCCGGGAACCCCGCGCTTTCTGCGGAAGGTCCCCGGCTGAACGTGTGTTTCATGTTTCTACGCTACTCCTCCGGCATGTCCCCGTCGAAGCGCTCCAAAAACGAGTGATACGTCCCTCCCGTCTTGTAGGCGGGAAAGGTGTCCAGATGGACCGCGTGGAGGCTGCGGAAGATGCTGTTTTCGAGATTGGGGTTCGTCTGATGCAGATTCCGGAGCAGCAGCTTGATCTCCTGGCGCTTGCTGTCGCCGGGTCCGTCCTCGGGTATCCCCTCCGTCAGCCGGCAGGCGCACTGGAGAAAGCGCAGGCTGTTGCGCTCTTTCCAGGCGATGATGTCCTCCTCCCGGACACAGTAGAGCGGGCGGATCAGCTCCATGCCCGGAAAATTGGTGCTGCGCAGGCGGGGGAGCATGGCCTGGAGCTGGGCTCCGTAGAACATGGCGATGAGGGTGGTCTCCACCACGTCGTTCCGGTGGTGGCCCAGGGCGATCTTGTTGCAGCCCAAGTCCCTGGCCTGGCTGTAGAGAAAGCCCCGGCGCATCCTGGCGCAGAGATAGCAGGGGTTTTTCTCCGTCTCGTTGGCAACTTCAAAAATGTCAGACTCGAAGACGGTGATGGGGATGTTCAGCCGCTGGGCGTTTTCCTCGATCAGCGCCCGGTTTTCCGGTCGGTAGCCCGGGTCCATCACCAGAAACCGGGTCTCGAAGGGAAAATCGCTGTGGCGCTGCAGCAGCTGCATCAGCTTTGCCAGCAGCATGGAGTCCTTGCCGCCGGAGATGCAGACCGCGATCCGGTCCCCCGGCTGGATCAGGTCATACTGCTTCAGCGCGCTCACAAAAGGCGTCCAAAGCCGCTTGTGATAGGTGGTGAGGATGCTCCGCTCGATCTCCTCCCAGGGCTCCAGGGCTCGTCCCATGCTTTTTCCCTTTCCTTTCCTGCGTATTGTTATCAGCCGTCAATTCCCAGCAGATCCTTTACGATCTGTCCGGCGAGAATGAAACCGGCGACAGGCGGCACGAATGAACAGCTCCCCGGCGTTACCTTCCGCGGGTCGCTCCCCGGCTCCTGCGCATGATTCAGCAGGGGATGGGGCATTTCCGTGGAATAGACCACCTTTACCCCTTGGATGTTCCTGCGCTTGAGCTCCTTGCGCATGACCCTGGCCAGGGGACAGACGCTGGTCTGGGAGATGTCCGCCACCCGAAAAGCCGTGGGGTCCAGCTTGTTTCCCGCCCCCATAGCGCTGATCACCGGCACATTCGCGGCTTTGGCCCGGGCGATGATGGCGAGCTTCCCCGTCACGGTGTCGATGGCGTCCGCCACATAGTCGTATTGAGCAAAGTCAAACTGTTCCGCCGTGTCCGGCCCGAAAAAGCAGCGATGGACATGGACAACGGCTTCGGGGTTAATGGAGCGCACCCGGGCGGCGGCGGCGTCCGCTTTCCAAAGCTCCAGGGTATCCGCGGTGGCGATGAGCTGCCGGTTTAGGTTGCTCAGGCTGACCCGGTCGTGGTCCACCAGGTCCAGCGTGCCGATGCCGCTGCGGGCCAGCGCCTCCGCCGCCGCGCCGCCTACGCCGCCGAGGCCGAAGACAGCTACCCTGGCGCGCCGCAGCCGCTCCATTGCCTGCGCGCCAAACAGCATCTCCGACCGGACAAAAGCGCCGTTCATACCGAACCCTCCCCGCGTGATTTCGGAAAATTATAGCACAGCCGGGACAAAGGCGCAAGCCGGGAAAAAACTTGTGGCGTTTTGTCTTGAATTGTATTATAATTAAGGAAGCGCTGAATAAATCCCCGCGCACGTTTGGCGGCAAATTTTGCGCCCGCCTGCGTTGCAAAAACCTTGAAATACACAAAGTATTCCTGCGGTTTTTGCGCCTTGGCGGACACAAAATTTGCTCGCCAAAGAGCCCACGTTGATTTCATCAG
>JAFTBW010000175.1 GCA_017455015.1 Oscillospiraceae bacterium
GGCGTATGCCTCCAGAATCGACCTACTGGAAAAGAAAGGCAGACTGCACAAAATCCTGGCTGGTATTTCGTCGGATTGCCATCTTGACAAATGGTCACTTCATAACAGGAACTGTCACGAGATAAATTGCACAATTATGGCGCAGGATTTTTCACCGGCAACGAGGCGGAAAAGCGCAGGAATACTTTGTGTATTTCAAGCTTTGACAACGAAGCTGCCGGTGAAAAAGGCCAGCCAGAATGTGCAAGTTATTGCGGGACAGTTCCTAACAACATAAAAGAGGAAGAAACGCCATGAAACGAAATGAAATCTGCATCCGCGACCCCTTTGTCCTGACGTGGGAGGGAAAATACTACCTCTACGGCACCCGCAGCGCCACCTGCTGGGGCCCGGCGGAGGGCTTTGACTGCTATGTCAGCGCCGACCTGGAAAACTGGGAGGGCCCCCTTGAGATCTTCCGCCGCCCGGAGGGCTTTTTCGCGGACCGGCACTACTGGGCCCCGGAGTGCGTGGAGCGGGACGGGAGCTTTTTCCTGTTCGCCACCCTGGGCTGCGCGGACAGAAAAGACGGCGTGTACCTGCTGAAAAGCGGCGCTCCCACCGGGCCTTTCACGTTCTGCTCCCGCCTGACCCCGGAGGACTGGAGCTGCATCGACGGCACGTATTGGAGCGAGGACGGCCGGGACTGGCTGCTGTTCTCCCACGCCTTTGAGGACGACCCCCGGGGCGGCATGTGCGCCGTGGCGCTGACGCCGGACCTGGCCCGGGCCGCCGGGGAGCCGGTGACGCTGTTTTCCGCCGCCGACGCCCCCTGGGCCAGGCCCGTGCCCTTTGCCAAGGCGGAGTTCGGCATGGACGGGGACGTGTTCCTCTCGGACGGCCCCTGCGTCTTCCCCCTGCCGGACGGGCATCTGGGCATGAGCTGGTCCAGTTGGGGAGAGCGGGGCTACGCCGTGGGGCTGGCGGTGTCCGCCGGCGGCGTGACCGGGCCCTGGGCGCATTTGGAGACGCCCCTGTTCCCCGAAAACGGCGGTCACGGGATGCTGTTCACCGATCTGGGCGGGCAAGCCCGCTTTGCCCTGCACTACCCCAACGACAAGGAGCGGGAGAGGCCCGTCTTCCCCCGGGTGGAATTTTCTGACGGCGTCCCGCACATCGCGGAAGCGCTTGCAGCGCAGGAGGAACCGGCATGACGGACGCCTGGAACTGGATCACCGCCGCAGACGGCGCGGACTCCCCGTTTTACGCCCGGCGGAGCTTTTGGCTGGACGCCGTGCCCCTCCGCGCCGTGGCGCGGGTCTGCGGGCTGGGGCAGTTTGTGTTCCGCGTCAACGGACGGAAAATCGGGGACCACGAGCTGGACCCCGGCTGGACGGATTATGACAAATACGCGCAATACGTCACGTTCGACGTGACGGAGGCGCTGCGCCCCGGGGAAAACGTCCTGGGCGCGGAGGTGGGCAACGGCTGGTACCGCAAAAACGACGAGCACTACACCTTTGCCTTTCCGCCCTTCATGCCCCCCAACCCGAACCCCTACCGCCCCTACGGGAACGGACTGGTGCTGGCGCTGTGCCTGGAGCTGGAATATGACGGCGGCCGCAGGGAGACCGTCGGGACGGACAGCGGCTGGACCACCGCCCCCCACGCCATCGTGCAATCCAACGTCTACGGCTCCGAGACCTTTGACGCCAGCCGGTACCGGCCCGGCTGGGACGCCCCCGGCTTCGACGGCAGCGCCTGGACGCCCGCCGCCGCCGCGGCGGGGCCAAAGGGGGAGCTGCGGGAGCAGACCCAGCCCCCGGTGAAGGTCATCGCCTCCTATGCGGGCCGGTACCTCCACACCGTGGGCGGACGGGACATCTACGACTTCGGTCAAAATATGTCCGGCATCCTGGAATTCACGGCCGCGGGACCCGCGGGCGGCGAGGTGCGCCTCTACCCGGCGGAAAAGCTGTCGCCGGAGGGGGACGCGGACCAGGTGGCCAAAAACTGGTGCGCCGTGGACAGCCGCATCACCGCCCGGCTGGCCGGCACCGGTAAGGCGGAGCGCTTTCGCATGACCTTCACCTACTTCGCCGGGCGCTACGTGGCCGTGGAGCATACGGACGGCGCGGCGCTGCAAACCCTCTCCGCCCACGCCGTCAGCGCGGCCTGGAAGGACGCAGGAAGCTTTCACTGCGACGATGAACGCTTCAACCGGATCTACGACATGATCGCCCGGACGGCGGAGGCCAACCTCCTCAGCGTCCATACGGACTGCCCCACCATCGAGCGCTTTGCCTGGCAGGAGCCCAACCACCTGATGGCCCCCTCCATCTTCTATATGAAAGACGGGAAGGGCCTGTGGGAGAAGTATCTCACGGACCTGCGGCTTGCCCAGCACGGCCCCGGCGACTTTTTCCTGGACCTGGAGGGCAAGCCCTGGTACCCCGGCGACGGGCTGGTCCCCTCCCAGGCCCCCTGCTACATCCACAACGTCCTGCCGGTGCCGGGGATGGGCAGCTTCTACGACATCATCCCCTGGGGCAGCACCCTGATTCTGGGGACGGCCTGGCACTATCTGTTCTACGGGGACCTGTCCGTGGTCCGGGACAACTACGCCGCCGGGCTGCGCTACCTGGACTATCTCAAGACGAAGCTGACGCCGGAGGGCTTCATCTGCCACGGCCTGGGGGACTGGGGCAACCCGGAAAACCAGCTCGCCCGGGAGAACGTGGAGACGGCGTTCCTGTACGCCGACGCGGTGACGCTGGCGCGCTTCGCCCTGCTGCTGGAAAAGCCGGAGGACGCCGGCGCGCTGCAAAGCTTTGCGGAGGAGCTGAAGGCAGGCTACAACGAAAAGCTGCTGGCCTGGAACGAAAAGCTGGGCTGCTGGTGCTACCGTCTCTGGGACAGCCCGGAGGAGGTGCGCATCACCCAGGCAGCGGAGGCCCTGCCGCTGTACTGGGGCATGGTCCCGGCGGAGCGGGAGGCGGACGTGGCAAAGGCATTCCGCGCCTCGCTGGAGGAAAAGGGCGCTTTCGTCTCCGGGGAGGTGGGCCTGCCCTACGTCATCCAGGCCGCCCGGAGACAGGGCTGGAACGAGCTGATCTGCCGCTTCGTCACCCGGGAGGAGCACCCCTCCTACTACGCCTTTGTGCTGGACGGAGAGACCACGCTGGGCGAGTACTGGGAGCGCAACCCCCGGAGCCACTGCCACGACATGATGGGCCACATCATCGAGTGGTACTACAACGGCCTTGCCGGCATCGAGCCGCTGGAGCCCGGCTTCCGAAAGGTGCGGATCCGGCCGTACCTGCCGGAGGGGATGGGAAGCTTCGGGTGCTCTTATGAGACGCCCCTGGGGACCGTGCGCGTCCGCGCAAAGCGCGGCGGCGACGGCCTGCCAAGCTTCGAGATCGAGACCCCGCCCGGCATCGCCGTCGAACACTGATACGCTCCGTCACAGACGCCGCCCCTCCCCCGGAACGGGGGAGGGGCGGCGTTATTTCAAATCACAAATTCCGCTTTGCCTCCCCTTTCAGGGGAGGCGGCAAAGCCAATCACCCGCGGCGCATCTGTACCGTCTCTCTGCGCTCATCGCGCCGCTCCCGCAGTCAGGACGGCCCACAGCGCCTGGCACTGTTCCGGATTGGCGGAGGTTTTGTCCGTCCAGAAGCCCCGGCGGGCCAGCCACAGGGAGCCCAGAGGACCGTCCGCTCCCCCGTCCTCCCCCAGCAGGGCGGCAAGGGCCGGGCAGTCGCACACGCGAACGGCGCAGGCCGTCCCGTCCGCGTCCTCCGCCGGCTCGCCGCCGTCCGGCAGCACCAGGACCCCGTAGCGCTCCTGGAACCAGGCGGGATCCTCCAGCAGGAAGAAGTAGCTGTCGCAGCCCTCCAGGTCCCCCACCAGCTTTGCCTCGGTGGCCTGGGCGTAGAGCATCGCATTGGAGTCGGCGCTGTCCGGCGCGTAATGCTGGTACCGGTTGAGCCGGACGGTCACCGCTCCGTCGCCGTCGCAGTCCTCCCCCAGCGCGGCGGCGGCCTGCTCCATCTCCGCCGCCAGCTCCTCGGAGAGGGCGGCGGAGCCGACATAGGCCATCTGATAGTCCGGCTTCACCTGTCCTACGCCCAGCATGGTGAGGACAAGGCTCACGGCCGCCGCCGCGCCCACGATGGCCAGCAGAAGCTGCCACCAGTGGTACTCCCACCAGTTTTTGCGCTTTTCCGCCGGGGTCAGCTCCCGCTTTTCCTCTGGCTTCACATCCCGGTATTTCCACTTCAAATACTCGCTGGCCATAGTCGCTCCCCTCGAAATCGTTCCTTGTGTTCCTTTTTCGCGCATTTATACCAGAATGATATGCCAGGCGCCGGTTATTGTCAATCTTTTTTTGAACCCCCGCAGTGTGCGGTTGGCGGGCAAATGTTGTGTCCGCCAACCGCACACGTTTTCTTCATCGGTCAACGCTTCAAATGCGAAAGGATCAGGCGTCGATGCCCAGCTCCTCGTCGGTCCAATAGTGGTGCCTTCCCTCAAACACCCGTACCTTGCCCATCCAGTATTCAAAGGTCTCATCCTGGCTGAAATAGCGGTTCAGCGCGTCGCCCTGGGCTTCATAGGTCTCCGGGGAGACATAGATACATTCATAGCTGTCGGGGTGCGGCAGGAAGCTTTCAATGTCCGGAAGCTGGCTCACATCCGTCAGCCAGTCCAGATACAGGCCGTCCAGCCATGTGCCGAGGAACGCGCAGTCCTCGACCACCCGGACGGTGGAGGGCAGGGAGACGCTGTAGAAGCGTTTCAGCGCCGGGTCGTCCGCGTGGACCACGTCCCGATACTGCTCCGCCTCCGCGTCGGTGAGGAAATTGTAGGTGTCGGTGCTGCCCTTGCCGTAACCCAGGGTGGAGAACGCATAGGCCCGGATGATCTCGACGCCCTCAGAGATGGTGACGGTCTCCACATCCGCGCAGCACTCAAAGGCGCTCTCCGGGATCTCCTTCAGGCTGCCGGGAACCGCGATATTGACCAGGCCGGTGAAGCTGAACGCGCCGCTGCCCATGGTCTCCAGGCCGCTGATGTCCGCCTCCCTCAGACCCAGACGCCCATAGAAAGCGTTCCGGCCCACGGAGCGCAGGGAGGCGGGCAGATCCAGCGCGGCGATCAGGAGCGTTGCAAGGGTTCTTTTCATGCTCTATTCCTCCTCTTGTTCTCTATTGGCAGCACGGTTTCCCGAAAACCGCCACAGATCCCCAAACGTGCGTTAGCCGCCCGGATCCGACCCGAGCGGCTAACCTGATTTAGCCACTATCTTGGGGCTGACCGTCAAATCAACAGCGCCCTTTTGTATTTTTGTTTATACGCCTGGCGGCCCGTTTTGTCAAGGAAAAGGCAGAGCGGGCAGCGGCAAACGCAGGCGAACGATGCCTTGCATCCGGCTTTATTCTGTGATACAATTTGAATTAAAAAAAGGGGGGGCAGATGCCATGAAAAAGACCTATATCGGCTGGCGGGAGCGGGACATCCCGAGCACACAGCGGGAGTACACGGAGCCCGTTCCCCTGCTGGGCTGGAACGGAGAATTGCAGGTCTCCGGCTGGGCGCGGCGCAACGTGTTCCGCTACGAGCGGGACCGGGTACAGCCCCTGCTGCGCCGGAAGGAGTGGGATTTTTACCAAATCTCCGACGGGCGCTTTATGGCCCAGGTGAGCTTTGCCAACATCACCCTGGGGGGCTACGCCTCGGCGGTGCTGGTGGACCTGAGAGACGGCAGGACCGTCGCCTCCTCCATGGCTCCTTTCGCCGCCGGCGCGGACCGCTACGCCCTGCCGGCCCGGGGGGACGTGCCAAATCTTGTCCGCCATCGGGTGGGAGACGCCCTGTTCGAGGCGGACACCGGTGCAGACCGGCGGACGCTGCGGTTCCGGAATGGGGACGTGCAGTGCCATTTTGCCATGGACATCCCCGCCGGGACAGAGAACATCACCACGGTGCTGCCCTTTGCCGGGGAGCCGGACCGGTTCTTTCTGACCACCAAGCAGAACTGCCTGCCCTGCGAGGGGATATTCCGCTTCGGGCGGGAGTCCTGCCGCTTTTCCAAGGAGGACAGCTTCTGCGTCATGGACTGGGGCAGGGTCTGCACCCCCTATTCCCTGGTCTGGTACTGGGGCAACGGCTCAGCCTGGATCGCCGGACCGGACGGGGGCAGGCACCGCTTCGGCTTTGAGCTGACCTGGGGCATCGGCGACGAGAGCAACGCCACGGAGACCTGCCTGTTCTATGACGGCGTTGCCCACAAAATCGAGGCGGTGGACGTGGAGACCTTCCCCAAGCCGGACCGCTGGATGGAGCCCTGGCACTTCATCTCCGAGGACGGGCGCTTTGACATGACCATGGTCCCCTTTTACGACCACCACACCGATCTGAATATCGGGATCATGCGAATGCACTCCCACCAGGTCCACGGGCTGTGGAGCGGCACGGCGGTGCTGGACGGCGGGGAACGGCTGGACATCCGGGACATGTACGCCTTTTGCGAGTATGTGGAGAACCGCTGGTGAGAGAGGAAGCTGTGAAACGGGCGGCGCGGACCGCCGCCGCGGCGCTCCTGCTGGCAGCGCTGATCTTGACCTTGGGCCCCGCGCCGCTCCCGGCGTTCGGGGACGGCGGGCATACGGCGGTGCTGCGCATCGACAGCCCCCGATGCGTTCTGGACGGCAGGCTGGACGCCGTGGACCCGGACGACCCGGAGATGGCTCCGGTGATCCGGGAGGAGCGAACCCTGCTGCCCATCCGCCGCCTGATCGAGCACTTCGGGGGCAGCGTGGAGTGGGACGGCGTGCTGCGGGAGGTAAGCTGCTATCTGAACGGGCGGCTGGCGGTGCTGACCCTGGACTACATCACCGCCGTGGTGGACGGGAGGACGGTGACGCTGGACGCCCCTGCCCGGATCATCGGCGACCGGACCTTTGTGCCGGTGCGCTTTGTCTCCGAGAGCCTGGGGCTCCATGTGGCCTGGGACGGGACCTACCGTCTGGTGGGCATTGCGGCGTATCCCCTTTCCGGCGCGCTGACAGAACTGCCGGGGGTGCGTGAGCTGCTGGAGGCGGATGCCGAGGCCGCCCTGCCGCCGGCGCCCCTGCTCCCCGCCCAGACCGAGGCCGTCGTCTGGCAGAAGGCCGCCTACTCCCTGCCCTCCGGAAAGGTGCGGGCATACGTGGTTTCGGCGGACCTGCGGAGAGTGCGGGTGGAGGCCCGTCTGGTGGACGGCGTCCTGAACCGCACCGCCTCCTTTTACAGCATCGCCACCCGGAGCGGCGCGGACGCGGTGGTTAACGCCAACTTTTTCAATGCCTACGAGGAGTACCGCAGCCCCATCGGCTCTTTGGTGAGCAACGGCCTTTTTCTGTACAGCGAACACGGGCTGACGGGCATGGGCATCACCCCGGACGGCCGGGTGGTGTGGGGCAGCTCCTGCTATCTCCTCATCGACACGCCGGGCGGCGACATGCGCTTTGATCATGTGAACCGGCCCGGTTTGAGCGAGCTCTACTCCAGCGCCTGGGGACCGGACGTGACCGCTCCGGCGGACGGGCACGCCCTCATCCTCTCGGGCAATGTGATTCAGAACTACTGCCCCGTGACGGCGGGCGAGAAAATCGCCATTCCCAGGGACGGCTACGTCTGCTTCCGGGAGGGCCTCTACTGGCCGTGGGACCCGGCGGAGTGTACCGTCTATCTCGAAACCGAGGCGGGAGACGTGCCCGTCACCCAGCTCGTCTCCGGGAACCCCCTGCTGGTGCAAAACGGCGAACTGTACAGCGAGCTCGCCCCGGGCTTTGACGGGCACCGCTTTACCGACGGCTCCGCCGCCCGCACCCTGGCGGGGGTCACGGAGGACGGCTGCCTGATCCTGGTGGCCTCCGCCGGAACCGTCCAGCAGATGCGGGAGCTGATGCTTTCTTTGGGATGCGTGACCGCGTTCAACCTGGACGGGGGCTCCTCCTCCGCCCTGTACTGCGGCGGAGAAATCCAGCGCGACGCCGGGCGGGAGCTGACCAGCACCCTGCAAATCTTCGCGGTCGGGTGATAATCAAATCATAATTCCGCTTTCTCCCTCCCCCGCGTCAGAAGAAGCCTCGTCCATTCCGCTTCCGCCTTGCGGCGCAAGCTTCATATCCCTCGGCTCCTTCTTCCTTTTCCCCAGCGGGCCCGCTGCGCTGGGCCCCGCCGGGGGCCCTTGCGGGAGGGGGGACCGCCGGCCCAACGGGCCGGTGGTGGGTGAGGTCCAATTCAATTTCTACCGCTTTCTCCCTCCCCCGCGTCAGAAGAAGCCTCGTCCATTCCGCTTCCGCCTTGCGGCGCAA
>JAFTBW010000021.1 GCA_017455015.1 Oscillospiraceae bacterium
AGGGGTTGTTTTTCTGCCGGCGGTTCAGGATCTGAATCACCCGCTCCAGCTCCTCCTCCCGGCCCACCATGGCGTCCAGCCGGCTCTCTCTGGCTCGGTCCGTCAGATTGATGCAGTAGTTGTCCAGAAATTTTTTCTTGGCGCTGCGCCCCTCCTTGCCGCCGGAAGGGCTGTGGGACTCGTTTTTCTGGTTCCGGTCATAGGGCGTCACACTCTCGTTTCCGCCGCCCTGGGCGGAGGGCGGCTGCGCCCCCATGAGACGGCTCAGGAACGGGAACGTGGCGGTCTTGCCCTCGTCCTCCTCCTCGCCGCTGTCGTTTTCCATGGCGGCGGCCTGCAATGCAGCCAGTCCCTCCCCCATCAGGGTCCCGACGTCGCCCTGCAGGGATTCAATGTCCTCGTCGCTGAGGCCCATTTTGCCGATCATGTCGTCCACCGGCTTGATGTGCAGTTCCTTGGCGCATTTGAGGCAGAGGCCCTCGTTTTTTGTGGTATTCCCCTCAATTTTTGTGATAAAAATCACAGCTATGTTTTTTTTGCACCGCACGCAGATCGTAGGTTCCATTTTTATCTCCCGTCAGATATTTAAATAATCGTACAACACATCCCGCTGCAGCAGCCAGCCGCCGATGCGGGTGGAGGCCAGGGCGTCGTTTTTGAAGACCAGTCCCAGGAACTTCATGGCCCAAACCAGCAGGATACAGAACAGCAATCCGGTGGCAAGGCCAAGAATGGCCCCCCCGATGTCGTTTATCAGGTCCAAATGCGGTATCTTGTAGCTGAGATTGGGCAGGTTCCCAATGACGGTAAGTACGATGATGATGATTAGAAAAGCCAGAATGAAGCAGGCCACATAGGCCACGGTCTCGCAGAGGATCTGGACCGTTGCATCCCGGACGGACACGCCGCTTTCCCCGGCGTAGGTCTGGGTCCGTGCGGACATGTTTTCTGCGGTGAGGCTGTCGATGCCGAGGCTGGTGAAGCAAAGCGCAGAAAACTCCTCCTGACGCTCCGGATAGCGCAGGAGCAGGTCGTCAATGGAGTAGTCGTAATTGGCCCAGCCCATCTCCTTGAGCACACTGTTGTCCCCGGAGGTCATTACCCGGTCCATGTAGCTGCTGACAAAGGGCTTCAGTGCGGGGACCACGTCGTAGGAAAACACATTGGCCAGCAGATTGGCGCTGTAGATGGAGACAATAATGGCCAGAATCCCTCCCACGCCCATCAGTATCCCTTTTTTATATCCGGACCAGGTGCAGATGACCAAAATACCCAGCAGCACCAGATCTATGATCGCTCTCATCCCATATCCTCTCCCTTACAGTCAAAACTCCAGGATCTCCGCGGCGTAGGAGCCCACCAGAAATGCGGAGCCGTTGCTGCGGAGCATCGCTTTCGTGGCGGTCATCAGGCCGTCATCCCAGTATTTCTCGTGCATCTCCCGGTCATAGAGCGCCAGATATCCGCCGGTCAGCACCAGAAGCTTCTGTCCGGAGGCGGAGAGGGAAACCGGGTCCCGGTCCAGTTCGGCGTAGGCCAGCGGCGTTCCGTCAGCGTCAAAGGTCTGCAGCAGCCCTCCCTGTCCGGCCGCTCCGGAGCGCACGAAGACGGCAGCAAAGCCCTGCCCTCCCAGATCATAGTCCGCCAGCGTGTAGCTCCCAAGCTCATAGCGGTCCAAGGTCTCCCCCGCGGCGGTCAGGAAATAGAGGGCATTTTTCCCCGCCACGCAGAGGTTTTCCTCCGACAGAAAGCCCAGCTCAAAGGGCAGCTCCCCGGCAAAGGAGAAGGAGGCGTACTCCTCCTCACTGTCCAGCCGGTAGACATGCAAAACCGATCCGCCGTCCACGGCACACAGGGCGGCGAGATAGCTGTGGTCCGGGCTGATGCAAGCCTTGAGCACATAGCCCGCACCGGACCACCACTCGTATCTCAGCACGGCGGAGGCGTCATAGACACTGACCAGACCTTTGTATCCGGCTGCCGTGGTGGTCAGGGCAACCCAGCCGTCCTCGGTCCGATGGGCGGTGAGGATCTCCCCCCGGGGCTCCAGCGGGCGTTTCTCCCCCCGGTAGCTAACCATCGCGCAGCCGTCGCCGCCAAGGTCGCAGAACAGCGCGCCGGTGGCGGAGGCGAACACGGCGGGACAGTCGTAGTACACGATCTCACGGAACACGCTCTCCCCCGAGGCGCCAAACAGCTCGATCACGCTGCCGGAGGCCACTGCCAGACCATTGCCGCACGTGGCGAAGACCAGATCGGAGCCGCTTTCATAGGAGAAAGGCGGTCTCTCCTCCCCGGGGGCCGCGATTCCGAACAGCCTTTGAAGCCCCTCCGGGGTCAAACCATCCCGAAAGGCGAACACCAGCAGTGCGGCGACGGCCACCGCCGCAGTAATGATACCCGTCAGAAGATTCCGGCCGCGCCGTTCGGTTTTGGGTTTCCACTGCCCCTCGTCATAGGGAGAATCCTCGATTTCTTCCCCGTCGTAAGGAGACTCTTCCATACTCCACTCCATATTGTATCAGAAATGTGTGAACAAATATACCTGTGCTTCCCGTCAAATCTGCATAGACTCCGCCACGTCCTCCCGGGCCATCAGTTCTCCTGCCGGACCGTCGTACCAAACACGGCGCATATACAGGCCCTGGGGGGGCATGGTGGGACCGGTCAGCCGCCGGTCTCCGGTACGAAGCAGCGCGGGGATATCCTCCGGCTCCAGCTTGCCGTGGGAGGCGTAGACCATCGTGCCCACGATGGCCCGGACCATGTTATACAGAAAGCCGTCGGCGCAGACGTATATACTGTACAGGTCCCCCTGCTTTTCCGTACGGCACCAGTGTACCGTCCGGACTGTGGTTTTGGTCTGGGTGCCCACGGAGCGCACAGCCGCGAAATCGTGGGTGCCCTGAAAGGCCAGTCCCGCCCGCTCCATCCGGTCAAAGTTCAGCGGCGCGGTGTAAAAACAGACCCGTTTGTCCAGGAATGGGTCGCGGATGCGCCGGTTCAGAATGCGGTAGACGTACTCCTTTTGCAGGCAGGAGCCGATGGCGTTGAAGCCCTCCTCCACCTCCGCTGCGCCCAGGACCGCGATATCCCGGGGCAATCGGGCGTTCACCGCCAGCGGAAGCCGGTCCGCCGGGATGCCGCAGCCGGTGCGGAAGTTGGCGCAGTAGCTCAGGGCGTGGACCCCGGCATCGGTCCTGCCGCAGCCCGTGACCTTGACCGGATGGCCGCAGACCTTGCCCAGGGCCTTTTCCACGGTCTCCGCCACGGACACGTCGTTTTTCTGCACCTGCCAGCCGTGGTAGGCAGAGCCGTCATAGCGCAGACGCATGGCGATGTTCCGCATGGGTCACGCCTCCTCCTGGACGGTCTCCCCGAACAGCGCCCAGGTGGTGCTGCCGGTGATTTTTGCGTGGACAAAGCTTCCGATCGTCTCCCGGTCCCCCCGCAGGTGGACCAGACGGCCAGTGCCGGTGCGGCTGGTGAGGGGGTAGGATTCGTCCCGGTTCTCGCCGTCCACCAGCACCTCCAGGGTCCTCCCCACAAACGCGGCGTGCTTCTCTCCGCTGATGCGGTTGGCCGCGTCCAGCAGACGGTCAAAGCGGACCTGCTTTTCCGCCCGGGTGACGCCGTCCGGCAGCTTTGCCGCAGGGGTGCCCACCCTGGGAGAATAGATAAACGTAAACATGCTGTCATAGCCCACGGTTTCCACAAGGCGCAGCGTGTCGTCAAAATCCGCCTCCGTCTCCCCGGGGAAGCCCACGATGATGTCCGTGGTCAGACAGAGGTCCGGCATATAACTCCGGGCCAGGGCGACCTTCTCGAGATAGCTCTTTGCGGTGTAGCCCCGATTCATCGCTTTCAGGATGCGGTCGGAGCCGGACTGCACCGGGAGGTGGATGTGGTGCGCGCACTTTTCGCACTCGGCCATGGTCCGGAACAGCTTTTCCGTGGCGTCCTTGGGGTGGCTGGTCATAAAGCGCAGCACAAAGCGCCCGGGAATCTCGCTGATCTGCCGGAGCAGGTCCGCAAAATCCATTTCCCGGTCCAGGTCCTTTCCGTAGCTGTTCACGTTCTGACCGAGGAGCGTGATGTCCTTGTAGCCAGCCTCCACGAGACGCCTTGCCTCTGATACGATTTCCTCCGGACGCCGTGACCGCTCCCTGCCCCGGACATAGGGTACCACACAGTAGGTGCAGAAATTGTTGCAGCCGTACATGATGCTGAGCCAAGCTTTTACCTGACCGTCCCGGCTGCGCGGTTCTCCCTCCGTGACCGTCCCGTCGCTTGCGTCCACGGCGAATACCCGCTTTTTCCCCGTCAGCGCCTGTTCCATCAGCTCTGGAAAGCGCCACAGCTCGTGCGGGCCGAACACCAACCTGACAATGGGGTAGCTCTTTTTGATCCGCTCGGCCATGTGGGGTTGCTGGACCATACAGCCGCACAGGGCGATAAGCTGTCCGGGCTTGGCTTTTTTCGTGTGGTTCAGCGCGCCGACGTTGCCCAGGATGCGCTGTTCCGCGTGCTCGCGCACGGCGCAGGTGTTGATGACGATGATGTCCGCGGCAAACTCGTCGTCGGTGAAGCCGCAGCCCATCTCCGCCAGATAGCCCCGGATGCGCTCGGAATCGCTCTCGTTTTGCTGGCATCCGTAGGTGTCCACCAGGGCCAGCGGCTGTTTGCCCTCCGCCTGAAAGCGGGCGGCGACGCGGCGCGCAATGGCCTCCTGGGCCTCGATCCGCTCCCTCGGAAGCTCTATCCTCTCATAAGACATGTCGTAGGTCCGTTCCTTTTTCAAAGTGGTTTCACATTGTATCATTCTTCCGCCGCTTTTTCAACGGAAATATTCGAGAAAAGCGCCAGGGATCGCAGGTCCTCCGGCAGCGGGGCGAGAAAGCGCAGCTCCTGCCCGGTCATGGGGTGGACAAAGGAGAGACGCCAGGCGTGGAGCGCCGGCCTGTCCAGCCCCGGGCAGATGGGACCGCCGTACAGCCGGTCCCCCGCCAGCGGCCAGCCCCGAAACGCCATGTGGACGCGGATTTGGTGGGTCCTGCCGGTTTTCAGCGTCAGTCGCAGCAGGGAGAGACCCGTCCCGGCTGAGAGCAGGGCGTAGTCCGTCCGGGCGGGCCTGCCCGCCGGGTCAACGGTATAGCGCCCTTCCGGGTTCTTATTCGGGGAGATGGGCTCCGTCACCTCCCCCTCCGGTGGCTCCGGTGTCCCCCGCACAAGCGCCAGATACTCCCGACGCAGCGCCTCGGAGTGGAGTTGCCTTCGGAGGAGATCGTGTAGATAGCCGGACTTTGCCGCAAGGAGCAGGCCGCTGGTGCCCTTGTCCAGGCGGTTCACGAGATGAGCGGGCTCCCCGTTCAGACGGCTTTGCAGCCGCCCCGCCAGACAGTCCGCACTTCCCTCGGAGTGGGCGGAGAGATGGGGCGGCTTGTTCACCACCAGAAGCCAGGCGTCCTCGTATACGGTCTCCAGCGGCAGCGGGCTGGGTGCGACGGCCAAGGATGGCGGCTTTCCGGAGGTGAGAGACAGGGTGAGGCGGTCTCCCGCCGACAGGACCGCGTCGGAGTACACTGGAGCGCCGTTTCGCAATATACCGTTTTTTCGGAATTTCAGGGAACGGAAGCGCTTGCCGGACAGCTTCAGCTCCCTGCGCAGCACGGTCTCCACCGTCGCTCCTGCCAGAGATGCCGGGACCAGATATTCCAAAGACTCCATGGCGCTCCCCTTTCCAAATCTTTATATATTGAGAGTATCTATGTAGTCGCCCCTTGTTTTCTTCCCCGAAGGGGGAGAAAACAAGGGCGCTCAAATGTTTTGCGGCTTTTCCTCCCCCTTCGGGGGGAGGAAAATGCCTGCGACTGAATAGATACTATTGCGATTATGTTGAGACTTGACAAAAATCAATTCTATGTTACACTGATTTCAGCGACTGTGTCAAGGGAAACGCTGAATGAATCCCCGCACACGTTTGACGGCAAATGATGCGACCGCGTACCATGCTTTCTTCAGCGCTTCCCAAGAGACACCACATAATTTGCGGATAAGGAGTGAATTGCAATGGGACTGATCTCAGCTGCATTGGGCGCTGCCGGCGGCGTTCTCGCCGACCAGTGGAAAGAATACTTTTATTGTGAGGCGATCCCCGCGGATACGCTGGTGGTGAAAGGTCAGAAGCGCACCTCGGGCCGCTCAGCCAACACCAAGGGCAGCGACAATATCATCACCAACGGCTCCCTGATCGCCGTGGCCGACGGCCAGTGCATGATCATCGTGGAGCAGGGCAAGGTGGTGGATTTCTGCGCCGAACCCGGAGAGTACAAATACGACATCTCCCTGGAGCCCTCCCTGTTTGACGGCGGAAAGCTCAGCGCGAATATCAAGGCCGTGTTCAAAAATATCGGCAAGCGCTTCACCTTCGGCGGCGAGGCCCCGATGGACCAGCGCGTCTACTATTTCAATATCAAGGAGATTATCGGCAACAAGTACGGCACCCCCAGCCCCGTCCCCTTCCGGGTCGTGGACCAGCGCGCCGGGATTGACATCGACATCTCCGTCCGCTGCTTCGGCGAGTACAGCTACAAGGTCACGAACCCGGTGCTGTTCTACACCAATGTCTGCGGCAACGTGACTGCCAGCTATGGCAGGGACCAGCTCGACAGCCAGATGAAGAGCGAGCTGCTCACCGCCCTGCAGCCGGCCTTTGCCAAGATCTCCGACATGGGTATCCGCTACAGCTCCCTGCCCGGCCACACTGCCGAGCTTGCCGACGCCCTGAACGAGGTGCTCAGCAACAAGTGGCGCGACCTCCGGGGCGTGGAGATCGTCTCCATGGGCGTTTCCTCCGTCAAGGCCAGCGACGAGGATGAGGCTATGCTCAAGGAGATGCAGCGCAACGCCGCATACCGCGACCCCAACCTGGCCGCCGCCACCCTGGTGGGCGCCCAGGCCAGCGCCATGCAGACCGCGGCCGGCAACGCCGGCGGCGCAGCGGTTGGCTTTATGGGCATGAACATGGCCGGTCAGGCCGGCGGCTTCAATGCCCAGAGCCTGTACCAGATGGGCGCGCAGCAGGCCGCCGCTCCTGCGGCACAGCCGGCTCCCGCTGCCGCTGCTCCTGCCGCTGCCGGCGACACCTGGACCTGCCCCGGCTGCGGCAAGCAGGCAAGAGGCAAGTTCTGCACGGAGTGCGGAACAAAAAAGCCCATCAACCCCGATGGCTGGACCTGCCCGAGCTGCGGCAAGGTAAACAAAGGTAAGTTCTGCGCCGAGTGCGGAACCAAACGGCCCGCCGGTGTCCCGAAGTACAAGTGCGACAAGTGCGGCTGGGAGCCGGAGGACCCCACGAAGCCCCCCAAGTTCTGCCCTGAGTGCGGCGACCCCTTTGACACTGCCGACATCGTCGGCTGAACCGAGCGTACATGTTTTTCCGCAGGCGGCCGGTCCATTCGGGCAGGCCGTCTGTTTGCCTGCGCGACGATCCTGCCGCAATCAAAAACGGTCCCAACCGGAAAGAGAGGAATGATATCCCATGTCCTGTACCACCGTACTTGTCGGAAAAAAAGCCTCCAACGACGGCTCCACTATGATTGCCCGGACGGACGACGGCCACTTTGATGTGAAAAAAATGGTGGTCGTGACCCCGGACAAACAGCCTAAGAAATATAAAAGCGTGCTCTCCCATCTGGAGATCGGGTTGCCCGAAAACCCGCTGCGCTACACCGCCTGCCCCAGCGTGGACCCCAAGGACGGCATCTGGGCCGCCACCGGCATCAACGCCGCCAACGTGGGTATGACTGCCACGGAGACAATCACCTCCAACCCCCGGGTGCTGGCCGCCGACCCGCTGGTGACGTACAAGAAAGCGAAATCCCGCAGGGAGCGCGACGTACCCGGCGGCATCGGCGAGGAGGACATCGTCGTCCTGGTGCTGCCCTACATCCGCTCCGCCCGGGAGGGCGTGCTGCGGCTGGCATCCCTGCTGGAGCAGTACGGCACCTATGAGTCCAACGGCATCGCGTTCAACGACGAAAACGAGGTCTGGTGGCTGGAGACCATCGGCGGCCACCACTGGATGGCCCGGCGGGTGCCGGACGAGACGGTCGTGCTGGCTCCCAACCAGTTCGGCATGGACGGTTTTGACCTGGAGGACGCGTTCGGCGCGCAGAAAGAACACCTCTGCTCAAAGGACCTGCGGGAGTTCATCCGGGACAACTGCCTGGACCTGAACCAGAACGGGAAATTCAACCCCCGGGACGTGTTCGGCTCCCGGCTGGACCGGGACCACGTGTACAACACTCCCCGGGCATGGTTCATGGGCCGATACCTCTGCCCCTATTCCCACCGCTGGGAGGGGGAGAACGCCGAATTTACTCCGGAGAGCGACAATCTGCCCTGGTCCCTGGTCCCGGACCGGAAGGTGGCCGTGGAGGACGTGAAGTACCTGATCTCCGGCCACTATCAGGGCACGCCCTACAACCCCTACACCAGCCACGACACCGGCAAGCGCGGCATGTACCGCTCCATCGGCATCAACCGCACCGGCGTCACCACCGTCTGCCAGATCCGCCCCGGCGCGCCGGAAGCCATCCGCGGCATCGAGTGGCTCTGCTTTGGCTCCACCGCCTTTTCCGCCATGCTGCCCCTGTACGCCAACGTGGACGCCGTGCCGGACTATGTGAGTCGTGTCACGCTGGACGTTTCCACGGAAAACCTCTACTGGGCAAGCAGGCTCATCGGGACTCTGGCGGACCACAGCTACGCCGAGACCATTCAGGACATCGAGCGCTATCACCTGGCCGTGTTCACGGAGGGTCGAAGGCTCATCCGGGAGTACGATCAGAAGATGACGGAGAGCGGCGATTACTCCCTGACGGCGGAGGCGAACCGCGCACTGTGCGCCATGGCGAAAGAGAAGACCACGGACACGCTGAACAAGCTTGTCCTTTCTTCCAGTCAGACCATGAAAAACGGCTACAGCCGGGCGGACAACTGACCCGTCCCTCCCAACAAAGCACAGAGCAGCGCCGGCGTTTTTCCGCGCGGGAAGAATACCGGCGCTGCATTTGGAATATCGGGAAACCCGAGGGATCGGCTCAGCGTTCCCCCGCTGCGATGACCAGCATGGCGATATCGCCTACGATCTCCTCGACGCTGGCACCCCGGGAGGAATCCGCCACAGGGAGCGCAATGCCGCTGAGGGTGTGGCCGTAGACGCTGCCCCCGGCAAAAATCTGAATCATCTTGACGCCCATGTTGGCGGCGTCCAGGTTCGGGAAAATCAGCACGTTGGCCCGCCCCGCCACGGGGCTGTCCCCACCCACCTTCTTCGCCGCTACGGCGGGGATCAGGGCGGCGTCAAGCTGGAACTCTCCGTCGATGAGGAGATCCGGGCGGCGCTGCCGGGCAATTTCCAGCGCGCGGTGAATCTTCTCCACGCTTGCCCCCGCCCCGCTACCGCAGGTGGAGAAGCTGAGGAACGCGCAGCGGGACTGCCAGCCCATGAGCCCGCCCGCAGTCTCGCAGGCGGCGATGGCGATGCCCGACAGGGCCTCCGGGCCGGGGTCCACGTTCAGGGCGCAGTCCGCCAGGGCCAGCACCTCCCCCTCCGGGCCGTTGTAGCCGGGAATCTCCGCCAGGGCGACGATGGAAGCGGCGTCCACGCCGTCCATCATGCCAATGAGGTGCCGGGCGGTGATCAGCACCTTTTTCGTGGTGCTGACGTGGCCGCAGAAAACAGCCTCCGCTCCCCCCGCGGCAGTCAGGACCATGGCATAAGCTACGGGGTCTGACATCTGGCACAGCGTCTCATTCAAGTCGTATCGCCGCCTGGGGTAGGTCATATATGCCTCCGCCAGCGCCCGCTTCGCCGCCCCGTCCGCGGTGTTCACGATCTCCATGCCCTCCGTGGAAACACCGCAGCGGCGGGCAGTCTCCGCAATGACGGCGGGATCGTTCACCAGGACCGGGAACGCGATGCCTTTGTCCAGCGCCTGCCGGGCAGCCAGCAGGGTCTTGTCCGCCTCACACTCCGGCAGAGCCACCCGCATGG
>JAFTBW010000176.1 GCA_017455015.1 Oscillospiraceae bacterium
GTTCAGCGAAGTGAACCCCATCCCCGTCAAGGCGGCCATGCACGCCATGGGCTGGTGTGAAAACTTCCTGCGGATGCCCCTGACCGAGATGGAGGAGGCGCACAAGGCGGTGCTGTTCGACCTGATGCGGGAGCAGGGTCTGATCTGAACGGGCGGATTTACACTCCAAATCGCTTCCCGACGGCTTCCTGGAGAGGAGGCCGCCGGGTTTTTGCGGGTGCTTGACAAATCCAAAACAAGATCGACAAATCTGGGATTCCGATCCCGGATTTGTCGATCTTGTCCTTTCTTTGACGGACAGAAAGCAGTTCAGGCGCAAAATGGAACAATCTGGTGACAACTGACAAACAGCAAAAACTGCGGAGCGGACAAGCCCACTCCCTACAAGATGCGGTATTTTTTGAAAGGTGTAACCACATAATGTAGGAAAATGGCTTGCCCCCTCCGCCGTCCGCTGCTATGCTTCCTCCGACGCCTCCAAAAGCCCCCGCAGCAGCTCCCGCGCTGCGCGGCCTTCCTCCGTCAGCGCGTCGGAATCCCCAATCAGGCCGAATCCCCATTCGAGCTGCTCCGGGTCCACCCGCTGCGCCGCCTCCACCATGCGCGCCAGCGCGTCGGCGCAGACCTCCGGCCCCGCCGCGCCCAGGCGGTTCAGCGTGTCGGCCCCGTCCCGATAGCGGTACATCCGCCACAGTTCTACACCCCCGATGTCGCCGGGGCCGCGCAGGCCGTTGCGCAATTCGATGTAAGCGAGGGTCATGGGGAAGAGGACTTCGTTTTCCGGGCCGCACATATATGGCGCGCTGCCGTCCAGCAGCTGCCGAGTGCCGTCCGCCGAGACGGCAAAGAACAGAAAGGCGTCTTCGTGGTACATTCCGCCCACCCAGTTGTCCTCCGTGATGTGCATCCCGCCCGCCAGCATCACCTGACGGGGGTCGGCGGTGTGGGCCATCCAGTCCAGGCTCCAACACTCGATGCTGTAGTCCTCCCGCCGGGTCGTGTGGGAACGCAGGAAGGAGAGGCACCAGTCGTCCAGCCAAGTGGAATAAGCATCCCCCATCTCTCCCTCCAGCAGCCGACGCACCTTGGCCTCCGCCCACGCTTTCGCGGCGGTCAGCACCTCCGGCGGCGCGGACAGGCCGTCCAGGACGTGGTCCGTATGGGCAATGTCCGGCTCCCGATAGACCAGCAGCCGCTCCCCGTCAAAGTAGAGCGTGCGGTGGATGGTATGGACGCCGCGCATCCCCACAGCGGTGACTGTGCGGCGGCTCACGTCCGCATACCATTCGTCCAAGCGGTCCACGCCGCCCAGGGCCTGCTCCAGCAGCCCGTTCAGGTCCGCTGCATAGCGTGCCCCGCCGCGCTCAAACAGCAGCGTGCTGCGGGGGCCGATGGTCAGCAGTTCATTGGTCCCGTCCCCGTCCAGGTCCAGGATGTACACGCTCTCGATGTCCTGCGCCGCCACATGGGTCAGCAGCGTGGGCGTGCCGTCGTCGGCGAAGGTGTAAAAGTAACACTGCACGCCCATCGCTCCGCCTTGGCGGGGCAGTCCGGTGATGCGGCCCGAATAAAAGACGATCAGTCCGTCGCAGCCGAAGAAATCATGGAAAAACGTCACATTCGGGTTCCAGGCCTCCACATCGGGCAGGGTCAGAAATACCCGTGCCTCCCAGCCTTCGTCCCCCTCCCGGTCCACTACGGCGGCGCAGGTCTCGCCCCCTGTAGTCTCATACCATCTCACTGTGACATTCTCCCGCGCCATCCAGCCGCCAAGCCGCTCCGCGCAATCATCCCGGTGCAGCACGGTCTCCACGGCTTGCATCTCCCAGGATTTCAGCCCATCCAGGTCGATGCTGGTCCAGGGCTCCTCCTCCGGAAAGACCGTGGGCACGTTCGGCTTTTCCGCCACTTCATTGGCGACGAAGTGCCAGGTATCCGGTCCGGCGGCCCGCAGGAACACGCATTTCCAGCCCCCGCCGAAGTACCTGTCGTCATACCAGAGCCGCACCAGGTCTCCCTGCCGCCGCCCGGCGGTCATCGTCACGCTGCCGCGGTAATTGGTGTCGCCGTGGGAGTGGTAATAAGCGTCGTAGTCGGCCAGATAGGGGAAACGGTCCAGCCCCCGCAGTTCCGTTTCCGCCAGGTGCAGCCCGGTGTTGGCAAAGAACGCCCCGTCCAGTTCTTCGGCGGGCAGTTTGTCCGTGCCGCAGGCCTCGGTCCCCACCCGGTCAAATTCGTCCGGGGACAGGGTCTGCTGCGCACCGCCCGTGCCGCAGTAAAACAGTTCGTGCAGGTCGATGAACTCCGGCGCGCTGTACAGGGAGCTTAAAAACTGAAGATGCAGATTGATGCGGCGTTCTCCCTCTGCCAGGACATAGGGCGCGAAAAATTCCTCGTTGAAATAGGCCAGCTCGTCCCCGGTCAGGGGCCGGGACGCCGCCATGTCCTCCCAGGCGGGAGAAAGATCGGGGTCGGCGTGTTCCTCCCCCGCCTCCCCTCCGGCAAAGCTCACCGCACAGGCGGCGCAGACCAGGGCCAGCGCCGCCAGCAGGGCCAGGAGCGCCGGGCGGCGGCGGCTGGCGATGCGGGTGATGCGGTCGCGCATCTGCCGCTTGCCCGCCGTCATGGAGGTGGCGGCCAGCAGCGGGTCGGCGCTGCGGCCCTGGGGGATCAGGGCCAGCAGGGTCTCCCCGTAGGCCCGGCGCTCCGTCTCTCCCAGCCGGGCCAGCGCCCCCTCGTCGCAGGCCAGTTCACAGTCCGTCTTCGCGCAGCGCGCTGCCA
>JAFTBW010000177.1 GCA_017455015.1 Oscillospiraceae bacterium
AGATGCGGTGACGGAGGTGCGGAGGTAGATGGCCTCACCCACCGCCGGCGCACGCGCCGGCGGTCCCCCCTCCCCCGTGAGGGGGAGGGAGAAAGCGGAAGAAATTGGAATGGGCCTCACCCACCACCGGCGCAAGCGCCGGCGGTCCCCCCTCCCCCGTGAGGGGGAGGGAGAACAGGTCAAAATGAAAGGACGGCAGCGGAAGCTGCCGTCCTCTTGCGTATTGTTCAATTGTTTTTCCCGGTATGTTTGCGGATGAACCTCTGTTCAGTCGGATCAATACTTGTCCGCGCCCGCGTAGCCGCCGCCGATGCTGTCGTTGTAAGCGGGGGCGCTGGCCTGAGCGCTCATGCCGCCGGCGTTGCTGTGGGGCAGAGTGAAGCGGCCAACCAGCTCCTTGAGGAGGTTCGCCTGACCGGACAGCTCCTCGCTGGCGGCGGCGGATTCCTCGGCAGTGGCGGAGTTGGTCTGAACCACGCTGGAAATCTGGTCGATACCGGTGGAAACCTGGGCGACGTCGCGGTTCTGGTCCGCGGTGGCGTGGGAAATCAGGGTGACGGCGGTGGTGACCTTCTCGGACTTGGTCACGACCTCGCGCAGCGCCTCGTCGGTCTCGGTGGCAAGACGGGAGCCCTCCTTGACGGCGCGGACGGTGTCCTCGATCAGGGTGGCGGTGGAAGCGGAGGCCTCCTGGCTCTTGGTGGCCAGATTGCGGACCTCGTCGGCAACCACGGCGAAGCCCTTGCCGGCGGTGCCCGCACGGGCAGCCTCGACGGCGGCGTTCAGGGCAAGGATGTTGGTCTGGAACGCGATGTCCTCGATGGTCTTGATGACCTTGCTGATATCCTGAGACTTGCTCTCGATGTCGCGCATGGCGTCCATCAGGTGGTTCATGTGCTGCGAGCAGATGGAGATCTGGTCGGCGGCCTGGGTGTTGTCCGCCAGGGCGTTTTCGGCGTGGCCGGCGGTCGCCTCGACCTGGCTGGAGATCGCGCCGATGGTGGCGGCCAGCTCCTCGACGGAGGATGCCTGCTGGGTGGCGCCCTGCGCCAGAGCCTGGGCGCTGGAGGAGACCTGCTCGCCGCCGGAGTTGACCTGGTCGGCGGAGATGTCGATCTGCTGCAGGGTGTCGCTGACGGAGGCGTTCAACTGCTGGATGGCGGTGCGCAGCCGGGCGAACTGTCCGATGTAGGCGTCGGGGTTCCGGCTGGTCACGGCGAAGTTGCCGTTGCCCATGGAGCTGAGCTGGTATTCCACGTCCAGGATGATGTCCCGGATGGACTTGGTCAGGTGGCGCATGTTGTCGGCCAGCTTGCCCAAAGCATCGGGGGACTCGAATGTGATGGCGGTGTCCAGATTGCCCCGTGAAACCTCCAGGGTGGCGTTCTGCATCTCGTTGACGGGCTTGGTGATGCTGCTGGAGATGAACAGAGCCAGAGCGGTGCCGACAATGGCGCTGACCACGCACATGATGATGGTGACCACTGTGGCCAGGGTGGCCTGGGCTTCGCCGTCCTCCACTCTCGACAGGGAGCGGGCCTGGGCGTCGTTGCCGATGGCGGTGAGCTGATCGCGGATGTCGTCGGCGATGGGCTGGTAGACGTCGGTCAGGTATCTGTAGCCGTTCTCCGCGTCATGGTTTCCGGCGTAGACATAGAGCTGCTCCAGATAGGGGGTCACGGTGGACAGATCGTTCTGCACGGCCTTGAGCTTGCTCCGGTCGCCGTTGGCGTCGCCCATGTACTTCTGATCCAGAATGTCCGCCTGCTTTTGCAGTTCCGTATACTGGGTGCGCGCGTTGTTGATGTAATCCTGCGTCAGCTTTTCGTCGCTCTCCAGGGTGGCCTGCAGCAGGCTGGCCCGGAGCATCGTCGCTCTCCAGCGGCCCTCCCACGTGGCGTTTACCACCTGGAAGGAGGTGTTGTAGAAGTTATCCAGGGCGTTGGCCACATTTTTCAGCATGAAAATCGCCACAACGCTGGTCACGACCATCAGGACCACGACCAGAGTGAAAGCGAGGATCAGCCTGGCGTTGATTTGCATTTTCTTCATGTTGTTCTCGTCTCTCCCTGTCTGTTTTGGATTTTGCGGTTGCTTTGTACGGTTGTCTTGCCGACATTATATCCCAAGATTTGCCTTGGGTCAACATCTTTTTGCCAGAGGGTGTAAAAATATTACAAAAGGTTACGCCGCGGCTCAGTCCTTGCCCGACGCTTCGGCGGCTTCCTCTTCTTCGCCGTCCTCCGCACCCTCCTCGCCCTCTGCGGGCTCCGGCGTGGGAGGAAGCGTAGGCTGGGGCAGTTCCACCTCGGTGACAAGTCCGGTTTCCACGTCGTAGCGGTACAGCCGGCGTGCGCCGGAGCGGGTGATGTAGTACACCCCCTCCACGTCGTTGGTGCCGGACTGCTCGCCCCGGCTGTAAACCTGGACCCGGGAGCAGGTCAGACCGTCCACCAGGGTTACGCCCTCGGAGGGGTAGACCTCATAAGCCGTCATATCCGTTCCCTCCAGGCCCAGCACCTCCGGGGACAGGCCGTTCATGTACGTCACAATGTCCGCGGTGGTCATGTTGGTCTGGATGTCCGTCAGGTAGCGTCCGGGGGTGGAAGCAGGCTCCTCGGGTTCCTCCGGCTCCTCGGGTTCCCCGGGCTCGCCGACCCCCTCGCCCTCGCCGCCGCCTTCGCCGCCCTCTCCGGAGGGCTCCGTTTCGGCCGTGTCAACGATCTCCGGCTCCTCCACATCGCTGTCGCGGTCCAGCACGCCGGTGAACACCAGCACGCCTCCGGCGGCGGCCAGCACCACGATGGGGATCAGAATCAGAAGCAGCTTCTTTTTCCCGCCCTTCTTCTTCTCCCCGCCCTCCATCTCGCCGGTGAGCAGGTTTTCGACCTGGCCGTTGCCGATATCCGGGCCTTTTTTCTTGCCCCCCTGCTTTTTTACCTTGGGCGGCTTCTCTTTTTTGACCTTCGGCGGTTTTTCTTTCTTGACCTTGGGGGGCTTTTCTTTCTTGACCTTGGGTGGTTTTTCCTTTTTCGCCATCGGTTTTACCTCGTTGCGTATCTATTTCGTCTCTCCCGTCCCTTTTCGGGGGAGAAAAAGTTAATAATACCCGCGGTAGCTGGTGCCGGAGCCGTTATCGCTCTCGAACAGTGCGTCAGCCTCCAAAGCGCAGCGCTGGTACATGCTGTCCCGCTCCCGGTTGGCAAGCTTGAGACCGATATCGGGGAGGATCAGCCGCACGTTGTCCATCTCGTAAATCACGGCATAGGAGAGGAACAGGGAGTACTCGTTCTCCTCCCGGCCCAGGATCGCGTTTTTCGCCGCGGTGTCCAGCCGCATATCCCGGAGCAGATTCTGCAATGACACCCCTGTGACGGTGTCCAGCAGGCTGAACATACCCATGAGGAAGCCCTGTCCGGGGTTCAGCTCCGTCTCGGAGAAGTGAATCAACTGCTCGATGAAGCGGCCGCGGACATAGGCTTTTTTGGCAAGCTCCTCCGTGGGCTGGAGGTTGGTCTGCTTCAGCAGCACCATACTCACCCAGCGCCGCAGCTCGTCCGTCCCCATCTTCGCCATGCCCTGCCGGATTTCACCCAGCATACTGCCCCGGTAGATGGTGGTGGATTGGGTGTAGCGCAAAAACAGATAGGCGAGCACCACGTCGCTTTCAATGATGCGGCAGCAGCGCTCCATATCCACCGAGGGCTCCGAGAGCGCGTTGAGCAGCCGTCCGTAGCTGAGCTCGGCCAGAGGTGGGATGGACTTGCTGAGGCACACGGGCTTTTCAAAAAAGTAGCCCTGAAACAGGGTGAAGCCCAGATCCATGGCGTTGTCGAAATCCTGCTCCGTCTCAATGCGTTCCGCCAGCAGCTCCGCACCCCGGGAGCGCCGCAGCCGCCGGACCAGATCCTTGACCCGCACCCGGTTGACCTTGTTGATGTTCACCCGCACCACGTCGAACATGGAGATGATGGGGTCAAAGCGCAGCGTCCCGTTGAACTCGCTGTAGCTGTCCAGGCTCAGCCGGTAGCCGTAGCGCCGCAGCTCCGACAGCTTGTCGATGAGCGGTTCATCCACATAGATGTTCCCCGGCACCTCGATGACGATGCCCACCGGGTCCACCAGGTGGACAAAATCGTCCATGAGCAGATTGCGGGTGAAGTTGATGAAGCAGGGCAGGCCGCCCGTCAGCTCGGAGATGCCGAACACGGTCAGCGCGTCGTTCAGCACCCCGCGGGTGGCGGCGTCGTCGTCCACGATCCGGGCGTTGTTGCCGCTGGCCCCGTTCCGGTACAGCAGCTCGTAGCCCGCTACCACCATATCCTGATTGTAGATGGCCTGCCGTCCGATGTATGCGTACATATCCGAATCTCCCATCAAATTCCGATTTTTCCCTCCCCCTTAAGGGGGAGGGAGGACCGCCGCCCGCAAGGGCGGTGGTGGGTGAGGCCATCTACCGCCGCAGTAACGGTCCCCGGAGCGGGGGTCATCTGATCACGATATCGTCATGCTCCCGCAGAAGCTGGCTGAACTGGCCGAAATCCCCGTTCACCAGCAGCTCCACCGGCTTGTCCAGGTGGTTGAAGTCCAGGCCGGAGAATTCCAGCAGGTCCATGAGGTAGTAGGGGTCGCCGCCGGCCTTGCCCGGCAGGCTGAGCTCCGCTCCGTTCAGAATCACCTGCAGCGGCGGTCCCGGCTCCCGGGACGGTTCTGCGGCGCTGTCCGCCCTGGCTTTCGTGCGCGCAGTGCGGGCAGGGTCCGCCACGGCCCACACGTCGTCCCCGGTGTGGATCGGGTCGCTGAGCAGGGCGGGCGCGCCGTTGACGGTAATGTCCCCCGCGAAATCCGCTCCCAGGATGTCGGCCAGGGTCTTTTCCGCGTCCGCGCCGGCCTGGGCGGGGATAAAGGTGATCTTGTCCCCGGCGTGGACCACGTCGGAGAGGGAGGCCTCCCGCTCGTTGCACATGATGAGGGCGGGCTTTGCCAGCGCCCCACGGTAAAACTGCCGCTCCCCGTTGAGGGAGAAGCTCAAATTCGCCCCTGTGCGGCCGATCAGGTCGGCGTAGCGGTAGCCGTTCGTGAGAAGGATGTCCCGCAGGATCAAAATACCGCTGCGGAAGAGCTTGGCGGGCACGCCGTTGAGCAATATCACATAGCTGTCGTTGATGAGGTCCAGGCCGGCGGAGATGGCGATGCCCAGGGGCGTGGCATACTCCGGGTCGTTGAGGTCGTAATCCTCCGCCCAGGCGTTGCGCTGAAAATGGTTCCCGGCGGCGGCGACCCTTGCGGGGTCCATCTTCATCTCCGCGGCCACCTTTTCCCGCAGGCCCAGCAGCTTGCTCCCGCCGCCGGCCAGGAACAGGGCGGAGGGCATCCTGCCGTTCAGGTCCAGGATGCACTTGGAAAGCTCCCGGGCGATGGAGGTGATGACCGGCTCCACGATCTCCCCGATGGCCGCGGCGTCCGTCTCGTGGACCAGACCCAGGATGTCCGTATAGACCATGGTCTCATCCTTGCCCAGGGACATTTTGAGCTGTTCCGCGGTGTCAAAGTCGATGAGCAGGGCACGCATGAGCTGCTCGGTGACCTCGTCCCCCGCCACGGTGGCCATGGTGTAGCCCACCACGCTGCCCTCCCGGCAGGCGGCAATGTCCGAGGTGCCCGCGCCGATGTCGGCCAGCACCAGATTCAGCAGGCGGATGTCCGCCGGGATGGCGGAGTTCAGGGCGGCGATGGGCTCCAGCGTCAGACTGGCGACCTCCAGGCCGATCTTGCCCACCACGGCGTACAGGCTCTCCACCACCTCCCGGGGGAGGAAGGTCGCCACCACGTCCGCCTCCAGAACGTGCCCGCTGTGCTCCCGGATGCTGGAGATGGGATAGCCGTCCAGCCGGTAGTTCATCACGGTGTAGCCTACCATATAATATTGATCGCTCTGCTGGCCGGTCTGGTCCACGATGGCCTGCTCCGCCTGGCTGACCGCCCCGGCCTCCAACTGGCTGATGATCTCGTCGCTGATGGGCTGAATGCCCGCCAGCTCCATCTTGAAGCTGCCCTTTTCCGATTTCAGCGCCCGTCCGGCGGCGGCCACGCAGACCCGGCGGAGGCACAGCTTCGTGCGGTTTTCCAGCCGTTCCTTGACCGTTCTGGCCACCTCCGCCACCTGGGCGATGTTCTCGATTTGGCCGTCCAGCATGGCCCGCTGGCCGTGATTTTCCTTTTCTATGGCCAGGACGTGGAGCTTTCCGCTCTCCACCCGGCCCACCACGCCGATGATGCTGCGGGTCCCGATGTCCAGGGCGAAAATATCTCCCTGCTCCTGTTCTTTCACCGTTTCCACGCTCTTTGCCCCTCTCTGATCGTTTTTCTTTCCCGCTCCGCCCGGGGGGTGATGTCGCGGAAATATATTACATTATATTACAATTTGTCGAAGTTTGCAACCGTTTCTCGAAAAGCTTTTTCTGTTTCAGTTGATATAGCCCAGGCGGCCCTTGCGCACGTCGCCCACAATCCTGCCGTCAGACAGCGTTACCACCCGCTTGCGCATGATATTGATGACCTGACTGGCGTTGGTGGCCATGATGATGGTGGTGTTCAGCCTGTCGTTCAGCTCCGTCAGCAGATGGAGGATGTCCCAGACCGTGTCTTCGTCCGTGCGTTCGGTGATCTCGTCCAGCAGGAGAATGGAGGGGGTGTACAAAATGGCTTTGGCAAGCTCCACCCGCTTGCACTGTGAGGTATTCATCTCCGCGGGGTAGCGGAACTCAAACCCTGTCATGCCCACCAGACCCAGGCATTTCAGGGCCCGCTGCCGGATTTCCCTCTGCCCGCGGAGCTTTTGCAGAAAGCCGTCGCCGCTGAGATTTTGCAGCACCGTCTGGTTTTTGACCAACTGGCTGTCCTGGTGCACCCGGCCGACGCTCCGGCGATACCTGGCCCGCTGCACCATCCCGAGGCGGCGGAGGTTGACCTCGTCCACGAAAACGGCTCCCTGATCCGGAGTCAGTTCTCCGGCGATGAGATCCATGAGCGTGGTCTTTCCCGCCCCCCGGGAACCGGTGAGGAAGATGAAATCCCCCTGGTCGAATTGGAAATTGATGTCCGATACCGCGGGACCCTTGTGGTCCCGGTCGCGTTTTCGGTAGCTTTTTGTCACGCTTTGCAGACGAACCGTGGGCATAGCATCCGCCCTCCCATCCCGTTTCGGGGCCGTACTTTTCCTTTAGGGAAACGCTGAATAAATCCCCGCGCACGTCTGGCGGCAAATTTTGCGCCCGCCTGCGTTGCAAAAACCTTGAAATACACAAAGTATTCCTGCGGTTTTTGTGCCTTGGCGGACGCAAAATTTGCTCGCCATTCGCGCACGTTGCTTTAATCAGCGTATCCTTTACAAATCTTCCGGGCTCTGTTATACTGCAATATAGTACATGACAAAGCCGCTGATGTCAATTGCCTGTGTCCAATTTTATTTCCCGCAAATGGGAACGGAGGTGAAGCCGGGATGAAGCAGAAAAAGGGCCGCAAGGCCGGGTTATTCCTCCTGCTGGCGCTGCTGGCGGTTTTCTGCGTCCTCACGGCGGAGCTCGTGGTTTGCAGCATCGTGGACAGACCCCTGTTCGACGACCTGACCGGACCGTTCCGGAGCTATTTCCGGGAGAAGCAGCAGGCCGCCGGCGTTTACGCCATGGCGGTCCGGGAGGAGCTGGCCGACCAGGCCAGGCAGCGGCAGGAGAAGGAACGGGAGGCCTCTGAGGCCGCCATGACCCCGGAGGAGGTTCTTCCGGAGCGCCAGGAGGCGGGGGAAGCCAAGCTCCGGGGGGCCTTTGTCCAGGCGGACCCCTCCGTGACGGAGCTGGTGGAGGTCCGGAGCAGGGAATACCTGACCGGCGGAAATCTGGAGCTGCTGTATTTCAACCAGAGCGACCCCCTTTGGGCGGAGCAGCCCTTCGGAGAGGACCCCATCGGGACCTACGGCTGCGGACCGACTGCCCTGGCGATGGCGGTGAGCAGCCTGCGCGGGGAGGTGATCACGCCCGCGGAGATGGCGGTCTGGGCCTCGGAGCAGGGCTACGCCTGTCCGGGCAGCGGGTCCTATCACAGCATCGTCCGGGGCACGGCGGAGGCTTTCGGCCTGGACTGCGTCTCCCTGGCGGATACGGACGCGGAGGGGCTCCTGCGGGAGCTTGGCCGGTCCGGCGGTCTGATGGTGGGGCTGATGGGACCTGGTCACTTCACCCGGGGCGGACACTTTATTCTGCTCCACGGCGTCGCCGCAGGAGGCGGCGTGCTGGTGGCGGACCCCTACAGCCGGGAGCGCTCCCTGACCGTGTGGGACGCCCAAACCATCCTGGACGAGCTGTCCTGGTATCGGGACTCCGGCGCGCCGCTGTGGCTGTTGACGGCGCCCCCGGCGGAAGAAGCGGAGACGGCAGCGGCGGGATAGGAGAACAGGCAAAGACAGCCTCGGATGACGTGCGTCATTTGAGACTGTCTTTTTGTGTGCCGCGGTTTTTCTGCGCTTTTTGGGAAGAATGATCTGAAGCAACTCGGGATCAGTCCCGAAACAGCCGGTAGAATGAGCGGTTTCCGCACAGTTGCAGATTGAGCTGCCGGTCCGCCTGACGGACCTTTTCCAGCATCCGGCGGCAGCTCGCCGCCTGGGCGGCAAGCGCGGCCTCGGCCTCGTTCTCCGGCTCGTCCTCCCCCACCAGAAGCGCCCTGGCGCGGACAGCGTCGGGCTGGGGCAGGTGCAGCAGATAGGCGCGGAGGCCCTCGTCGATCTCCTGGAGCCGGTGGAGGGGGTCCTCCCGCATATTCATGAGCATTTGCAGCGAAACCTCGTCCCGCCGCTCCATGGCCTGACGGAGCTGGTTCGTCAGATCCCCCAGCTCCGTCAGCAGCGGGATCTGGCTGCGCTGCCGCCGGGTCAGCTCCTCCAGCTCAAAGCGCTCCATTGACGTTTTTCCTGTTCTCGCCGCCGCTTTGCTCCGCGGCGCGGAAAGAATCCCGCAGATCCTGGAACATGGGGCGCAGCCGGTCCAGTTCTTTCTTGTTCCGCCCCATCTTTACCCGGCTCAGATCGTAGCAGAAAAAGTCATAGAGCCGGTGGAGCTGGCGGCTGACCTCATACCGGTTGTCCAGCGTGTCGTCCAGATAGCGCACGATGTCCACACAGCGGTCGACGGAGCTCTCAAAGGTCTCGTAGTCCTGCTGCTCCAGAGCGATGTCGCTGCGCATCAGACGTTTGACCAGTTCATCCAGCAGGAGTACCAGCAGCTCCCCCGAGGTCATGGTGTTCAGGGACTGTTCTCTGTATTGCTGAATCCCTCTTGCATTATAATTCATCTGCAACCTCTGTTTCTACGACGGTCAATAGCCGCCCTGGAGTCCCGACAGCATGGAGCTCTGGTTATTCATATTGTTGATGAGCTTTTCCAGCGCGGTGTACTGCTTCGTGTAAAAATCCACCCTGGCGCTCATCTTGGTCTGCCAGCTCTCGATCTTCTCCTGGATCTTGTCAAGCTGGGTTTGCCAGTCGTTTTGCAGCAGAGAGACGGAGGAGAGCTTGGTGCCGGCCTTTTTTACCAAAACGCCCTGGGAGGCCGAGGAGGTGTTGACATACAGATCGACGGAGGTTTTGATGGTGGCCATGAGGCCGTCGCTGGACGCGCCGCCGGAGGTGGAACGGGCAAAGAGGTCGCTGACCATGTCGGGGTCGTCCTCCAGGGCCTTCTTCAGCTTTTCCTCGTCGATCTCCAGCTTCGTGGTCTGGGTGGTGATGTCGAACGCGGAGGTGATGCCGATGGATTGCAGGTCCCTGGCGTTTACGCCGGTGGTGACCGCGGTGACCAGGCGGCTGTACATCATGGACAGGTCGGGATCCTGATAGAGGATGCCCTGCTTGGCCTTTTCCTCGTAGGCGGCGATGGCCGTGTCGCTCATGTCCTTTTTGTCGCTCTCGGTCAGCGGCTCGTATTTGGTGTGGCTGCTGGTGCTCTTTTCCGCCGGCATGGTGGCGAAGCCCTTGTGGATTTTTTCCAGCAGGGCGTTGTAGTCGTTCACAAAGGCGGTGATGGTCTCAATGGTTTCCTTTGTGTCGGTGGTGGAGGTAAAGGACACCTTTTCCTCCTCCGTCGACGCTGTGAAAAGCTCCTTGACCGTGACGCTGAGCCCGTCGATCTCAAAGGTGTTGCCCGAGCGGCTCAGCTCCATCGTCTTGCCGTTGACCGTGGCGGTGACAAGGGCATCCTGGCCCGCGGTGTAGCGGTACCCGGTGTCCGCCTGCAGAAATACGTCCGTAAAGCTGACGCTCTCCCGGTTTGCTCCGCTGCCCGCCACCTCGAGGGAGAACCGGGCCGCCGCCGTCTCGTCCAGCTCGCTGTGGGCGGAATCCAATCCGTGGATGGAGTAGGTGCCGGTGACGCGGTCAAATTGGATCATATCGGAGAACCGGCCGCCCTCCACGGTTCCGATTTTGTCGATGAGCTCCTGGACCGTCGTGCTTTTGGAGACGCTGCCCAGGTTGTATTTGCCGTTGGCGGCGGAGGCGAAGTTCAGATTCAGCGTGCCGTCCTCGCTCCAGGGCAGCTTGTCGCCCAGCAGCTCCCCGACGGTCATGCCGCTCGGACCGCTTTCGGGGCGGAACAAACGCTCGGCCAGGCCGCCGCCGAACTCGACCCGCCCGGCGGAGCCCACCTCCTTGGATGTAAAGGCGATCTCGCCGGTCAGGCTGGAAAAGGTGACGGAGACGCCCGCGTCGCTGCTGTTGATGGCCTTGAGTACGTTGGACATGGTGGCGTCCTTGTCGAATGTGCCGATTTCGACGCCGTTGATGACCAACGTCTGCTCTCCGGAGTCAAAATAGCTCTCTCCCAACAGCGCGCCCAGGGTCCTGTCGGTGTCGAGATAGTTGGACAGGCCGTTCTCCAGCTTCAGCGCCTGCGCGCCGCCGGTCACCTGCAGCGTGTGGCTCCCGGCGGAGGTCACAGAGAAGCCCAGACGCCCCCCGGTCGTATCCACAGTGATCTTCCCGGAACCGTAGACCTCGTTCAGCTTTTGCTGGAGGCCGTTTTTCAGAGCTGCGGAGGCATCCTCGTCGCTCATGTCCGAACTGACGCCCAGTTCTCCGATCTCAAAGCTCTTGTAAACGCCGTCAAAGTTGAATGAAATTTTGGTTTTGCTGAAGCTTCCGGTGCTTTTCAGCTCGTCCCAGTCGATGGCGCCGGAGCCGGTCATGCTGTTTCCGTTCAGCTTCAGGGCGGAAACGTTGACCGAATATCTGGCCTGAGAGGCCAGTTGGGTGACGCTGTCTATGGTCACCTGGCTGCCGGTGCGGCCCGTGGCGCTGACCTTGTCGGCGTTGACGCCGTTGGCAGTGGTGATGGTACGGGTGTAGAAAGACTCGGAATACAGGTTCGTCTTGGAGGTATAGGAGATATACTTGCCGCTCAGCGCGATTGTGTCGTCGATAATGCCGCGCATGGCGTCGACTTTCCAGTTCAGCTTATCCTGCTTCTGCTGCAGCTCGGTGATTTTCGCCTGGTAGCCGGAAACGCTGTTTTTGATCAGGGCTTCCGTGTCCATGCCGGAGGCAAGGCCGCTTATCACATTCCTCGAGCCGTATATGCTGGAGCTGCTGTCGTAGGAATTGCTGCTGATGTCATTCACATTCGCCATTTATATCAACTCCTTTAGAAAATAACTTGCAAAATCTCTTGACCGGAGCCAATAATTTTCTTATAATTAGTATCGACAGGGAAAGAGTAAAGATTAATAGCTTGCAAAAGATTTTATTGACACTGACGAGGAGGGGCAGCCTTGAAAAAGATTATTGCCATCACGAACCAAAAGGGTGGTGTGGGCAAGACCACTACCGCACTGAGCCTCATCGGCGCCCTGCATGAGCGGGGCTACAAGGTGCTGGGCGTGGATCTGGACCCCCAGGGAAGCCTGGGCTTCAGCGCCGGGCTGGATATAGAAAACTGCATCACGATCTACGATGTGTGGAAAGGGAAGCACAGCATAGATGAGACCATTGTCAGCACGGACATCGGCGACATCCTCCCCTCCAATATTCTGCTGAGCACGGCAGAGCTGGAATTCAACATCCCCGGGCGGGAGTTTCTGCTGCGGGACCAGCTTGACAAGGTGAAGCACCGCTATGACTACGTCATCATCGATACGCCTCCCGCGCTGAACGTCCTCACGGTCAACGCCTATGTGGCGGCGGAGGGACTGATCATTCCCATGGCCCCGGAGATTCTGAGTCTGCTGGGCATCGCGCAGATCCGGGAGACCATCGACACCGTCCGGCGCTACTACAACTCCGATCTGGAGGTGCTGGGCATCCTGCTCAACCGCTACAGTCTGCGGCTGATCCTGAACCGCGAGGTGGAGGACATGTCCAAATCCATCGCCAAAAGCCTGGGGACCAAGGTGTTCCACACCAAGATCCGCACCAGCGTGGCGGTGGCGGAGTCTCCCGCCCACGGCGAGAGCGTAATCACCTATGCGCCAAGCTCAAAGCCCGCTCTGGACTTTCAGGCGCTTCTGAATGAGCTGATGAAATGAGCCGTCTTTGCAGCAGGCTCCGACTGATGTGAAATGGGGGAAAGAACTATGCCGAAAGATACGAGGGCAGGAAGAGGCGGCAAGAGCAGCAAGACGGCCAGGGTGCTGAGTCTGCTGACCGAGGTGGAACAGACGGAGGAGGAGCAGGCTCCCGAGGAGCCTTCCGAGGAAAAACGGGCGAAGAGCTCCGAACGGCAGGCTCCCGCACGGGCGGCAGACGAGCAGACCCAGGCCCAGATCCGGGACGCACTGGAATCCGAGCTGTTTGCCGGCGCGCAGCAGCCCGCGGCAGCGGCAACACCCGCGCCTGAACCCGCACCCGCGCCCGCGCCTGCACCCGCACCCGCGCCCGCGCCTGAA
>JAFTBW010000022.1 GCA_017455015.1 Oscillospiraceae bacterium
GCATCGCCGGAGGGCTGGGAGGTGGATGGCCTCACCCACCACCGGCCCGTTGGGCCGGCGGTCCCCCGGTCGCTTCGCGCCTCTTTTGCCGGAAAACATGCCCCCGGCATGTTTTCTGATCGGCAAAAGTCCCTGATGGGGGAGGGAATTGGTGCGGTTTTTTCCGTGAGCGCTGTTTTCCCAACTGCACAGGTCGAAACTGTTTTGCGGGATGGTGGGTCCGCGTTACTGGCAACGCCGGGGGCTTTTTCTCTGAGCACGGTCGGAGGCGCATACCGTCCCCGTATACGCCGCGCAGACGGAAAAAGCCTTGCTTTCCCGTCCGCAGCGGCGTATAATCATTGTAATCAGACAGCGTTTACCCGCTGTGAGAGCGTATCCTGCACGGAGAACGGCGGAAAGGAGAGATGCGCCATGGGCTCGTCTGTAAACGGCCGGTATAAGGACAGATTGTTCCGTTTTATCTTCGGAGAATCGAAAGAGAATGCGCTTTCGCTCTACAACGCGGTAAACGGCAGCAGCCACTCCAACGCGGAGGACCTGGAGTTCACCACAATCGAAAATTTTATTTTCATGGGGATGAAGAACGACATCTCGTTTCTGTTCAACATGGAGATGAATCTCTTTGAACATCAGTCGAGTCCCAATCCGAATATGCCGCTGCGCGGACTGGGTTATCTGGCCAGAGGGCTGGAGGCTTATGTGCAGCAGAAGCGGTACAATATCTACGGTGCGAAGCGCATCCCGCTTCCCACGCCCCGATACGTAGTGTTTTACAACGGCGAGGCGGACAGGCCGGATGTACAGGAGCAGCGCCTGTCAGAAGCGTTTGCATCGCCGGGGGGCTGCCTGGAGGTCGTAGCCACGGTGTACAACATCAACCTGGGACACAACCGGGAGCTTTTGGAATCGTGCAGTCTGCTGCGGGAATATGCAGCTCTCATTGCAAGGGTCCGGGATTACCGCGCTTCGGGCGTGGACACGGAACAGGCCGTCCGGAAAGCGGTGGACGACTGCATCCGGAACGGCATTTTGGCGGACATTCTCGCGAAACACAAGGCGGAGGTGATAGGAATGTTGTTCACAGAGTACAACGAGGCGGAGACGATGGACATGATCCGCGAGGAAAGCTTCGAGGAGGGCCGCGAGGAGGGCCGCGAGGAGGGCCGCGAGGAAACGCTTGTGCGGACGATCCGCAGCCTGATGCAGAAAATGAAGTGGACCGCAGAGCAGAGCATGGAGGCTCTGGATATTCCGATGGATAAGCGCACGTTTTACAAACAGCTTGCGGCCTCAGCCGAATGAGCGCCAGTCGGCACAGAAACGGCCCATTCGGCCAGATACAGATATTGTGCAAACCATGCATCCGTATAAGCAGAGGAGAGCGGGGACATGAGAGAGAGGACAAAATTCTACTGTACGGAGTGCGGCAACGAGACCAGCAAGTGGTTCGGCCAGTGTCCGGCCTGCCGGGCCTGGAACACGATAACGGAAGCTCCCGACCAGGCCGGGGCCCGCAGCCGTGCGGGGGCCGTGAAAGCGGCGGCGGCGTCCGCGGCCCTGAACCGGCCCCGGCCCATCCCGGAGGTGGACGGCAGCGAGGAGCTGCGCTTTTCCACCGGACTGGGGGAGCTGGACCGGGTGCTGGGCGGCGGCGCGGTGATCGGCTCAATCGTGCTGGTGGGCGGCGCGCCGGGCATCGGCAAAAGCACGCTGCTGCTGCAGATCTGCGGGCTTCTGGAGGGCATGACCGTCCTCTATGTCACCGGCGAGGAGAGCGCCCGGCAGCTCCGGCTGCGGGCAAAGCGCCTGGGGGTGGAAAAGTCCAACGTGCTGGTGCTGTCGGAGACGAACCTGGACAACGTGCTGCGCTCCATCGACGAGACCGGGCCGGACGTGGTCATCATCGACTCCATTCAGACCATGTTCAACGGGGATTTGAACTCCGGTCCCGGCAGCGTGAGTCAGGTGAAGGACTGCACCATGGCCCTCATGCAGTCGGCCAAGCAGGGCGGCTTCACCTGTTTTGTGGTGGGCCACGTGAACAAGGAGGGGGCCATCGCCGGACCCAAGGTCCTGGAACACATGGTGGACTGCGTGCTATACTTTGAGGGGGACCGGGCGGCAAGCTACCGCATCCTGCGAGCAGCGAAAAACCGCTTCGGCTCTACCAACGAGATCGGGGTCTTCGAGATGGCGGACGCAGGGCTGGCGGAGGTGCCAAACCCCTCGGAGATGCTGCTCTCGGGCCGTCCCACCAACTGCCCGGGCACCTGCGTCACCTGCGTCATGGAGGGCACCCGGCCCATTTTGGCGGAGATTCAGGCCCTGGTGGCACCCTCCGGCTTTTCCGGAGCGCGGCGGAACACCAACGGCATGGACTACAACCGCTGTATGCTGCTGCTTGCGGTGCTGGACAAGCGGGGCGGCTGGTCCCTCTCGAACTGCGACGTGTACATCAACGTCATCGGCGGCCTGGAGCTGGACGAGCCGGCCACAGACCTGGCAACGGTGCTGGCCGTGGTGTCCTCCGCCCGGGACCGGGTCATCCCCTACGACACCACCGCCATCGGCGAGGTGGGCCTGACCGGTGAGATCCGCAGCGTGAACAGCCTGAACCAGCGGCTGACGGAGATCGGGCGGCTGGGCTTCCGCCGCTGCGTGATCCCCGCCCACGTCCGGGGCGAGGTCAAGGGTCCGGCGGGGCTGGAGCTGATCTCCGTCCGCAACATCCGCGAGGCCGTGGACGCTGTGCTGGGGTGAATCGGTATGGAAATCAAAGGTCCGGCGGGGGCGGTTGACGAGCGCGCGGTGCGCCGGAAATACGAGGCGCTGACCCGCTCTCTGATCGAAAAAGGGCGCACAATTACGGCGATGGAGAGCTGCACCGCGGGGCTTCTCGCCTCGCTGATCACGGACACGGAGGGGTCCTCCGCCGTATTCAAGGGCTCATTCGTCACCTATTCCAATGCATCGAAGATTCGGATGGGCGTCTCCGACAGCATCATCGAACACTGCGGCGTGTACTCAGCGGCCTGTGCCGCCGCGATGGCGGAGGCCGCCCGCACAGCGTTCGGCGCGGATTTGGCAGTCGGCGTCACCGGCACCTTCGGCAACGCCGACCCAAACAACGCCGGCAGCAGTCCGGGAGAGGTCTTTTTCGCCATCGCCGACGCGGGAGGCACGCAGTGCTGTCACTGCGCGGTTCCGGAGCAGCCGTCGCGTTTTGCCTACAAGCTCTACATGGCGGACGTGATCGCGGACCGCCTGCTTGACACAATAATGGCAGAAAAAGATAATACCTTTTTTGGATGAAACAGCGCCAAACATAGCAAAAGCTCCGGGAATCAAACCGATTCCTGGAGCTTTCGCTGGCACCGGGAGAAGGATTCGAACCCTCACAGACGGAGTCAGAGTCCGGCGTGCTACCTTTACACAATCCCGGTAGGTGTAAAATACATTATACACGTTTTTTTCGGTTTGTCAAGCCCGCAGCGTATGGGCAGCCGCGCCAAAATCCGCGCCGGATTCCGTGCGGATTATGTGCGTTTTTCCAGAGCCGCCCATAGGAAACGCCGCGATTCTCAGCATTTCCTGAAAACCGGAGAAAAACGGAGCATATCGGAGAAAACCGGAGAAAAAATGCTAAATTTTCACTCTCAATTCCTGAAACCGCCTCAAATCGGGTTTGATTGTCTGACTATTCCTGACTATTATTGACACAAACGTCAGAATTGGTCAGATATGCCCGCCGCGCATCCGGCGTTGGCGGGTGGAACGGAGGCGGCGTGATGGCAACCAGCGACCTGATCGCAAATTTTATCCTGCATGTCATCGACGGCAGCGAGGAGGGCATGGCGGAGGTGCAGCGCAGCGCGCTGGCGGAACGGTTTTCCTGCGTGCCCAGCCAGATCAACTACGTGATCGCCACCCGCTTTTCCCCGGAGCGGGGCTATGTGGTGGAAAGCCGCCGGGGAGGCGGGGGCTACATCCGGATCACCCGGGTGCGGCAGAGCCCCAGGGAACTGGTCATGCACACGGTGAACGCCATTGGGGAGGAGCTGGACCTGGCCACCGCCGGGGCCTTTGTTTCAAATATCCTGGAAACGGGTATCATAGATCATCGGACTGCCCGGATGCTGCTGGCGGCGGTGGGCAACCAGGCGCTGCGGGCGGTGCCCTGCGACTGCCGGGACGCGGCCAGGGCGGGGATCATGAAGTATATGCTGGTAACGCTGATTGCGGAATAGGCCGGACGCGGAAAACCGGAACGGGAGGATCACCCATGAAATGCGACAGATGCGGCAAGGACGCGAACTTTTATTACAGCAGCACCGTGAACGGGCAGCACTCAGAGCGCTGCCTCTGCGCGGACTGCGCCCGGGAGGCGGGCTTTGAAAACGCCTTTGAATTTGGCGATATGGAGGCCATGGCGGGGGTGCTCAGCGGGCTGATCGGAAGCATCCTGAGCGGGGAAAAGCCGGGGAGCGCCGGGGCTTTCGGCCCCATGGCGGCGGTCCGGCGGCTGAGCCGCCCCCTGAGCGAGGCGGAGAGCAAAATCCCTGCCGACGCCGGAGAGGAGGTGCGCGCCCGCCGGGAGACGGAGGCGCTGCGCCAGCAACTGGCGGACGCTGTCGCGGCGGAGGATTACGAGCTGGCCGCCTCCCTCCGGGATCAACTGAACGGCGGCGGCGAGGAGGCGGGCTGATGGCGATGCGCGGCATGAACGGAAACGACCGGTTCACGGAGCGGGCCAAAACCGCTTTCAACAAGGCGCAGGAGGCGGCGGAGGCCCTGGGTCACAGCTATGTGGGCAGCGAGCATCTGCTGCTGGGCATCTGCCGGGAGGACCAGGGCCAGGGGGCCAGGGTGCTGAAAAAGAACGGCCTCAGCGACGGCCTGCTCAGCGAGCTGGTGGAGCGATATGTGGGCCGGGGCGCGCCGGGGACGCCGGTGCAGGGACTGAGTCCCCGGGCCAAGCGGATCATCGAGCTGGCCATCGCCGACGCGGGGCGGCTGGGCCACAGCTTTGTGGGTACGGAGCATCTCCTGCTGGGCATCCTGCGGGAGCCGGACAGCGCCGGGGCGCGGCTCATAGCCAGCACCGGCCTGGACCTGAACCGGCTCTACACCGAGACCCTGGGGATGCTGGGCGGCGTCCCGCAGCCCGGCCGGGGACCGGTGAGCGCGGCTGCCCCCTCCCGCTCCGGCGCGCGCCGGGGGGACACCAAGAATCTGGACCAGTACAGCCGGGACCTGACAGAGCTGGCCCGGCAGGGCAAGCTGGACCCGGTGATCGGCCGGGACCGGGAGATCCGCCGGGTGGTACAGATCTTATCCCGCCGGGGCAAGAACAACCCGGTGCTCATCGGCGAACCGGGGGTGGGCAAGACCGCCGTGGCGGAGGGCCTGGCCCAGCGCATCGCCCGGGGGGACGCGCCGGAGGATCTGCGCTCCCGCCGGATCGTCAGTCTGGACCTGACGGGGATGCTGGCCGGCACCAAGTACCGGGGCGACTTTGAGGACCGGATCAAAAACGTTCTGAAGGAGGCGCAGCGGGCCGGGGACGTGATTTTGTTCATCGACGAGCTGCACACCATCATCGGCGCGGGGGCGGCCGAGGGCGCCATCGACGCCGCCAACATCTTGAAGCCCGCCCTGAGCCGGGGGGAGATCCAGGTCATCGGTGCCACCACCCTGGAGGAGTACCGCAAGCACATCGAAAAGGACGCAGCCCTGGAGCGCAGGTTCCAGCCGGTGACGGTGGAGGAGCCGGGCCGGGAGGAGAGCGTCGAAATTCTGCTGGGGCTGCGGGACCGCTACGAGGCCCACCACCGGCTGACCATCTCCGATGCGGCGGTGGAGGCGGCGGTGCGTCTTTCCGCCCGCTATATCCACGACCGATATTTGCCGGATAAGGCCATCGACCTGATGGACGAGGCCTGCTCCGCGGTGCGGATGGAGATCCTGACCCCGCCGGAGGAGCTGCAGGAGGCGGAAGCCCAACTTGCCTCCCTGGGCGCGGAAAAGGACGAGGCGGTCAAGGCCCAGGACTTTGAGCGGGCTGCGCGGCTGCGGGACCGGGAGCGGGAGGCCCGGGAGGAGCTTTCCGCCCTGCGGAAAAAGTGGAACCTGAGCCAAAGCGGGCACCGCACCGTGGTCACTGCTGAGGATGTGGCCGCGGTGGTGTCCGATTGGACAAAGGTGCCGGTGACCAGCCTCAGCGAGGACGAGAAAAGCCGGCTGCTGCGGATGGAGGAGGTGCTCCACCGCCGGGTGGTGGGCCAGGACGAGGCGGTGACGGCGGTGAGCCGCGCCATCCGCCGGGGCCGGGTGGGCCTCAAGGACCCCAGGCGGCCCGTGGGCAGCTTTCTGTTCCTTGGCCCCACCGGCGTGGGAAAGACGGAGCTTTGCAAGGCCCTGGCCGAGGCGGTGTTCGGGGACGAGAGCGCCATGATCCGGCTGGACATGTCGGAATACATGGAGAAGCACACGGTCAGCAAGCTCATCGGCTCGCCGCCGGGCTATGTGGGCTATGACGAGGGCGGCCAGCTCACGGAAAAGGTCCGGCGCAGGCCCTACAGCGTGCTCCTGTTCGACGAGATCGAAAAGGCCCACGAGGACGTGTTCAATCTGCTGTTGCAGATCATGGACGACGGCCGTCTCACCGACGCCCAGGGGCGGCGCGTGAGCTTTCAGAACGCCGTGATCGTCATGACCAGCAACGTGGGAGCCCGGAACCTGACGGAGAACCGCACCCGCTTGGGCTTTGCCCAGGAGGGGGAGGAGGACGACTCCCGCCGGAACGAGGAGATGAAAAAGCAGGTCCTGGAGGACCTGAAACGGACCTTCAAGCCGGAATTTCTGAACCGGGTGGACGACACCATCGTGTTCCGCCGCCTGACCAGGACGGACATCGCCGCCGTGGCGCGCCGCCTGCTGGACGACCTGGGGCAGCGGCTGGCGGCGCTGGGGGTGACCCTGGACTGCACCGACGCTGCCGTGGAACGTCTGGCGGAGGCGGGCTACGACCCGGTCTACGGGGCGCGCCCCCTGCGCCGGGCCATCCAGTCCCAGGTGGAGGACCCCGCCGCCGGGCTGCTGCTGGAGGGGACGCTCCGGACCGGGGACACCGTCCTGGCCGACGCTTCGGAGGAGGGCGTTACCGTGACAAAAAAGGCCGGATGACCCGGTTTTCGGACTGCTTTTAGCTCTTGTTCCCTGAAACGCGCAAGCCCTCCCCCGGCCGGGGGAGGGCGTGCGCGTTTCGGGTATCAGATCACGTTTCGTCGCACTCCCAGGTGCGCTCGCTGATGATGTAGCGGGGGCGCTGCTTTGTCTCCAGATAGGTCTTGCCCACATACTCGCCGATGACGCCGAGGCTCAAAAGCTGCACCCCGCCCAGGAAGCAGACGATGCAGACCGTGGAGGCCCAGCCGTCCACGGTCTTTCCCAGGAGAGCGGAGACGATGGCCCAGACGATCCCGGCAAAGCCCAGCAGGCTCACCAGAGCGCCGAAACCGGCAATCAGCCGGATGGGCCGGACGGAGAGGCTGGTGATGCCGTCAAAGGCCAGGCCCAGCATCTTTTTCAGGGGGTAGTGGCTCTCCCCTGCCAGGCGCTCGTGCCGGTCGTAGTAGACGCAGGCGCTCTTGAAGCCCACCAGGGGCACCAGCCCCCGGAGGAACAGGTTCACCTCCCGGTACTCCGCCAGATGCCGCAGCACCCGGGCGCTGATCAGGCGGTAGTCCGCGTGGTTGTACACCACCTCGGCGCCCATGGCGTTCAGCAGCCGGTAGAAGCCCTGGGCGGTAGAACGCTTGAACCAGGTGTCCGTGTCCCGGGCGGCCCGGACGCCGTAGACCACCTCCGCGCCGTCCAGGTATTCCGCCACCATCCGGTCCATGGCGTCCAGGTCGTCCTGACCGTCGCAGTCGATGGAGATGGTGATGTCGCAGCGGTCCCTGGCCTCCATGAGTCCCGCCAGGACGGCGCTCTGGTGGCCCCGGTTCCGGCTCTGGCTGATGCCGAGAAAGTGTTCATCCTCCCGGGACAGGGAGGAAATCAGCTCCCAGGTGCCGTCCCGGGAGCCGTCGTTGACGAACAGCACGCGGCTGAGGGGGGAGACGCTGCCGCCGCCGATGAGCGACCGGAGCTTGTTCAGAAACATGGGGGCGGTGACGGGCAGCACCGCCTCCTCGTTGTAGCAGGGAATCACGATCCACAAAACCGGCGGGGTTTCCATATCGCTTGCGCGCCTCCTGATTGCCTAAGGCACTGTCCAAAAATAAATGCCACATTCTGGCTTGCCTTTTCGACCTGTGCCTGCGTTGTCAAAGCTTGCAATACACAAAGTATTGCTGCGCTTTTCCGCCTTGGCACAGTCCAAAAATTCTTCGCCATAATTGTGGCA
>JAFTBW010000178.1 GCA_017455015.1 Oscillospiraceae bacterium
CGCTATATTACCATTTCCGCCGTCCTCCGTCAAGGCATCGGGGCCGGGATTTCGCGCTTCCTCCCCGGCTCTGTCCGCTCCCTCCGCCGCGCCGCGCTGTTGCAGCAGGTCCGTGACGATGTCCTGGGAGGTGGCGGCAAGATCGTCGGCGCGGAGGAAGACAGTGTTCCCGTCCAGGACGCCGTTGACGGGCCGCCCGTCCACGGTCAGGTTCCCGCCTGCAAAGAAGACCGCGTTCAGGCCGCGGGTCTTGGCGATGGCCTCCGCCATGCGCATGGTCTCCGTCAGGTCCCTCCGGTTCGTGATCTGTCGCACCGGCTCGCCCTGCTGCCCGCCGGGAATCCCCAGCATGAGGGCGTCCGCCCGGTCGCCTAAAAAAAGCGGGACAGGGGAGTTCCTCCCTGTCCCTTGCGTTATCGCGTTATTATCTGATGATTTCTATGCTTTCGATGTCGCTTTCCTGAATTCCCAAAAACAGAGGGCCGTCCCATTCTTCGCTTTCCAAGGTTATCTCGTCCTCGCCGCTTTCGGATTCATCCGCATATTCAACATTTACAGGAAAACCTTCATATGCTTTTCCGTCAAGCGTGTTGACACGAATCCATTCGCAGCCAAGAAAGTCATGAAGTCTCATGTTTGTCAAAAACAGGCACAATGTGTACTCCCCTTGCAGAGTAAATAATCTCCACTCTGTTGGTCTTGTGCCATCCTCCTTTGTCATAGTATTCTCCGATCGGTTTGTAGACGGTAACGTATTCCCGACTCATAATATCACCATTTCTGGTCAGACGCGTCGTACCCGTTCCCGCATATTGATAGACGATTTCCCGCGCCTCCTGCTCCGAGATTGCGAGGAAGCTCTGGGGTTTTCTCCGGTCCCGCATGGCGTTTTGGTATTGCGCGGTCCCACGGACGTGCTGCAAATACTTCTGGTGCTTGTAGTTCAGACTGTAATTTCCGTTAGCGATTTGCTCCGCAATAACCCCGTTATTCCTGGGGACATTCCGATACTGTCCGGCGCGGGCGCGCATCGCTTCTGGGGTGGGTCTTCCGACATACGTCCTTTCCCGTTCCGCCGCTATATTACCATTTCCGCCGTCCTCCGTCAAGGCATCGGGACCGGGAATTTGCGCTTCCTCCCCGGCTCTGTCCGCTCCCTCCGCCGCGCCGCGCTGTTGCAGCAAATCCGTGACGATGTCCTGAGAGGTGGCGGCAAGATCGTCGGCGCGGAGGTAGACGGTGTTCCCGTCCAGAACGCCGTTGACGGGCTGCCCGTCCACGGTCAGGTTCCCGCCCGCGAAGAAGACCGCGTTCAGGCCGCGGGTCTTGGCGATGGCCTCCGCCATGCGCATGGTCTCCGTCAGGTCCCGCCGGTTCGTAATCTGCCGCACCGGCTCGCCCTGCTGCCCGCCGGGAATCCCCAGCATGAGGGCGTCCGTCCGGTCGCCGGTATCCGTCCGGGCCAGACGCACCGCCGCATCGTCCGCAGGACGCGTGCGCATCACATCGGCGGGCTGCGTGGTGTAGCGCGTGGGAGCATCGCGGGCGGCGTCTGCGGCGTAGGTCAATGCGCTGTCTGCGGCAGGGGCGGCCGCGCTGTCTGCCCTGTAGGCAATTGTGCTGTCCGTGGGATAGTAGGCTGCGGTGTTGTCCTCTGCGGCGGAATATCCTGTCTCCCAGGCGGCGTCCGTGTCGGAATAGAATCCGGCTCCGAATTCGGAAGCGGCATCTGCCGCGCCGCCCATGCCGCTCCGCCCAAAAACTCCGGCGCGGTCCATGCCCCGGACCGCGGCATCCCCGGCGCCCAGCAGCAGGGAGAGCAGAAAACCGTCCTCCGCTGCCTCCCGCCGCTCCTCCGGCGTGGAAAGCGCCGCGTCCGGGTTCCAGGTGTAGCGCTCTATGTAGGGGTCCGCCCATGCGTCAACGTACTCCTCCGCGGCTTCCCCGAGCTTGTCCAGCGCATACCCGGCGAAGCGTCCGGGGACGGTTTCGGAGAAGCGCCGCAGCGCGTCCCCGGTCCCTGTCTTGTCCGCCAGGTATTCCAGCCCCCGCGCCGCGTAGCCCTGCCCCGGCGCATCCTCAAAGGGCATACCGGAAAAAAGCTTGTTGGTCTCGTATTCCAGCATCCCGGAGCCGATGGCGTTCTCCAGGGCGGGAAGCGGTTCCGCGCCGCGCTCCCTGGCGTCCACATACGTGCTCCCTGCCGCCTGGGCGGAGATCAGGGCGTTGGCGGGGTTTGCAAGCAGGTCCCCGGCCAGCCGTGCGCCGGTCCGGGTCAGGGCGGAGGCGGCGCGCCCGGCGGCGGACGCGCTCAACGCGGGATAGCTCTCCGCCGCAGCGCCGAGGGAGGCCGACAGTCCGGAAGGGAGCTGCGCCCCCGCCACGCCCGCCGCCATGCCCGTCAGCACCATGCTGCCCGCGTTTTGTGCCAGGCCCATGAGCTTTTTTCCGGCATCGTTCCTCCCCGCCGAGGTCCGCTGCCATATCTCATCGGCATCCTGGGCAAATGCCAAGCTGTCCTTTCGTCCGGAAGAGACATACGGTTCGTTGTACTTCTCATCGCCGGTGAACGCGTACAGGCCGCGGCGGGCGGGGGCGGACACGGTTTCGTCGATCGCAGCTTCCAGGCCGTAAACGCCGCTGAGGGTCCGGGACATGCCGCCCCGAACGAAGTTTTCCGCGAAATCGTCAATGAATCTCCCCGTTTTTTGCAGCGCTGCCGGTGAGGTGCTGCCGCTACGGTGGGTGAATCCGTCGGGTGCTCCGCCGGTTCCCCGGCGCCGGGACGTCGGAGCGTCACCGGAGCCGGAGACGGGGCCGCCGTCTTGCGTCGGGGCGTCACGGGAGCCAAGGGCGGGGCCGCCGTCCTGCGTCGGGGCGTCGCGCTGCCGCTGCCGGTTCTGACCGGACGCGACACGCCATTGCCGCGCCTCCCGGTCCCGGGTCCGTTCCCTTATTCTTTCTCCGGCATCGTTGCCGGTGGTTTCGGTCTCTGTATTCCGCTCTGCCAGACCAGCCATGCGCCGGGCGGCGGCTCGATTTCCCATGTGTGGTCCTCCTGTCATTCGGTCGTTTCTGTTTGCGCGGATGGATGGTTTTCCGTTTCCGTCGCCTCACGCATGGCGGCGGATGGAGGAGGGCCGTGGGAGTAACGCCGGAAGCTGGGAGGTAGATGGCCTCACCCACCACCGGCGCAAGCGCCGGCGGTCCCCCCTCCCCCTTGTGGGGGAGGGATAGGGTACGACGCCGGTACTGCGAATGTGTCACTTTCGTCCGGGCTCCGGTTTAATACAGCTCCTGGCTGTTCCGGCTGCCTCCGCCGGAATAGCTGTTTCCGCCGGAACTGCGCTTGCGCCGCTCTTTTTCCGCGGAGTCTGCGGAGCCCTGGGACGGCTCGGTCTTGCCGGAGCTTTTGGAGACGGAATCAATCCAGCCGCCGGCCGCGGTCCCGGTTGCGCTCCCACTTCCGGTCTGGCTTCCACTCCCTCCGGAACTGCCTCCGCCTGTTCCGTTTCCGGTGTCTCCGCCGCCCCCGGCGCTCCTTCTCGCTCCGACGGCACCGCCGTTCTCCTTGTACCGCATCTCGCGCTCCCACTGGGCGTCCCCCACGGCGTCCCGCTGCTGCTGATATGCCATCTCGTCCGCCCACTGCTGGTCGCTGACCGCGGCCCGCCCGGTGTTATAGGCAAAGCTTCGGTCGGATTCGTTCATGCCGTAGTAGTCCCCCAGCACGTTCCGGGCGGAATCCACGTTCCCCCGCAGCCGGTTCGTCTCGTTGTTGTACGCGTTCAGCGCGAAGTTCCGGTCGGCATTGTACTGACCGAGCTGGTCCTGATACCGGTTCCACGCCGCGTCGCTGCGCCCGGACAGCCGGTCGAAGGTATCGCCCGCCATGTTGTATTGGTCCTGCCAGGCGTTGTAGGCGAAATTCCGGTCCCGGTCGTAGAGGTCCTGCCGGTCCTGATACCGCCCGTAGGCGTCGTTCTCCAAGCCCCGGTACATATCCACGTTCCCCGCCAGATCGTTCCGCCGGTCGCGGTACGCCCCGTACTCAAAGTTCCGGTCCGTGTTCCACCGGTTCATGTCGTTCTCGTACCAGCTTCGCTCCTGGTCGGACATAGCCATGGCGCTGCTGAGATTCTGCCGGTTGTTCATGAGCCGGTCCAGGTACTGGTTGTACGCCTGCTGCTGGAGCTGCGGCAGCGCGTCGTTCAACTGCGAATTGTAGTAGTCACCGGCCTGCTGGGAAGCCGCCAGCGCCGCGGTGCTCAGTGTTCCCCCGGTGAGCGCCGCCGCCTGGCCCAGCGCATCCGCCCGGCCTCTCGCGCCCTCCCGCAGATACTGCTGCCGGTACGCCTGATAGGTGGGGTCCGTGTTCGGGTCATAGCTGAACTGCTGCTCGTTGACCAGCCGGTCCAGCATCTCATTGCGCGCCCCGCCGTAGGTATCCTGGAACTGCGGGGCCTCCCGGCTCATCTCGAACGGCCCATAGTTCTCCAGCGCCTCCGCCGCCCTGCCGATCTGCGCATCGTACTGCGTCTGATACGGCCCCGGCCGCTCCGCGTCATAGGAGAACGGCTGATAATTTGCCATCTGGTTCGCCACGTCCTGAAGCTGCCCGGAAAACTGGTCATAGAATTCCGGCTGCTGCCGGTCGTAGCGGAAGCTCCCCTGATTTTGCAGCGCGTCCTGGGCGCTGTTCACAAGGTTCCGCTGCTCCGTGACGTAGCCCGGCGTCTCGGCGCGCACCTGCCGGACGGACTGCTGCAGCGTCTCCGCCTTTGGCTGCTCCAAACCGATGTAGTCGTCCCCGTACTGCCCGCCGGAGTAGCCGTATCCGGCGCGGACCTTTTCCGCCGCCTCGTGGGCGGCGTTCATGCCCGCGGTGTTGCCCTCGGCCTCCGCCTGCCTGTACATCTCGGAATACTGGTTTATCTTCTTCTGATCTTCCTCGCTCAGATTGATTTCATCCGCATATTTCCTTGCCATTTCAAATAACCTCCTTCTTTTAAAGCCTTCCCCCGGAGGGGGAAGGTGTCAGCGCCAAAGGCGCTGACGGATGAGGGGACGGATGAGGGAACCCCCTACCTCCTTGCGTCCGTCTCGTTCCTGCACTCGATTTGCAGTTCCCGCACGCTCCACAGCCCGTCCCCGGAAAATTTCAGGCCGAACCGAGAGCATCTTCTCACGGGGAACGCCAGATACGCGTCCCCGCCGTTCCCCGCCGGGACCGTTCCCAGCGCCTCCCAGTTGCCGCCGTCGCAGCTTACTTCCACGCTAATGCCTTTCACACTCTTGGCCCGCACCCACAGCCGCACCGGGTACTTCCCGCCGAAGGCGTTGTAATCGAACGGGGCCAGCTCCGCCCAGCCCGTGACAAGGGTCTCTGTGAAAGAAATCCCGTCCCCGGGAACCACGCCAAGCCGCTCCGGGTCCCGCAAAAAGTCAATGCCGCCATCCCGCTGCGCGATCACGGCCCCCTGCCAGCAGACAATGGAGTGATACCGTACCGGCCGTTCCCTGCACCACAGCCCCGTGTTGGCGTTGTAGCACAGCAAATCATCCCTGTCCCCGCTCCCGGCCTCCCGCCCGGAGAACCAGTACCGCACGCCGTCGCCGCCGCCGCAGGCCCCGGGGGAGAAGATCACGTCCCCCAGCTCGTCGTCCCCCTTTTTGGGCTTGCCGCCGTTGTAGCGGATGATCCCCGCGTGGCTCAGAAAGTACAGCGGCCCTCCGGCAACGGTCAGGGTCCGCGCCGCGCCCGGGTATACCCCGATCTTGTCGTCCGACAGATTCAGCTCGAAGTTTGTGGGCCTGCTGCCGTACAGCCGGAAGATCTGGTCCTCCTTGAAAAACGTGGGCTGCCCCAGATAAGTCGCGCAGGCGGTGAACTCCCCCGGCGTCCCGCTCTCGGCGCTCCAGGAATCCGTGGCCGTGCCGTCAAAGACCAGCCAGTTGGTGGGATCGCCCAGCTTGCAGGCCCAGATCGTGTCCCCCTTGCAGCCCCACACCCGGTTCCCGGAGGCGCATACATGATCGATGTCCGGCACGAACCGCTCAATCGTCAGATCTCCCACCACCGTTCCGTTCTCCGCAAACGTATACGGATAAAACCGCATCACTCTCCCGTCCGCCGACATCTCCCGCACAATGGCGGTCTTTTCCTCTCCGCCCGTCGGCCCGCAGGCCCCGAAGGTGACGCCGTCCCCCACGCGGAACGGGAACGGCTCCCCGCTTGTGGTCACGGTGTTCAACGCTGCGTCCGCCTCCTGGTACTCCCCGTCGGAGAACGTGATCCCCGCCGCCGTGTAGCTGGCCCCCAGGTCGGCCAGTCCCCCGGCGGCCGTCCACATCTTCTTGTCCGGCCAGATCAGCGCCCGGGACCCCATCGCGCACAGCACCTTGTCCGTGTCGCTTAACGGTCCGTCCTCTTCGCTTCCATCACCATCGGCTTCCGCTCCCGTCCCATCCGATCTGCTTCCCCCGGCGTCGCTGCCTCCGGAATCGGAAGAGGAGCTTCCGCTTCCCGCTCCTTCCGCTTCTCCCGAAGCAACTGAAGCATCCTCGCTTCCGCTTCCTCCCGCGACAGAAGCGGAAGCGTCAGCCTCCCCGCTTTCTCCATCTTCGCCACCACCACCGGCGTCACCGCCGGAATCCGTTCCATCGTCATCTCCGCCATCGTCCCCGTCCTCGCTTCCATCCGTATTTGTAATTGTTGGCCATGTACACACCGCCATTCGCGTCCCGAAGAACAAAAGCAGCTTGTCTCCCATGGTCAGCATCCCGTGGGCGGTCTCTCCGGGAAACAGCTCCGCCCCCTTGACGCTGCCCATAGAGGCCAACAAGGGCGTCAGCTCCGCCGTCATGTAGGCTTGGTCGCGGATCACGCCGTTTGCAGCGCTCTCCCGCCGGTCCAGCCCCCCGAACGCCGCAATGGGCGCCGCCGCCGCCCCGCCCGCGTTGGGCAGAGTGTTCGCCATCGTAGGTATCATCTCAAATCAAATCTCCTTCCGCTTTTTCCCTCCCCCATCAGGGGGAGGGATAGAATCGCCGCGCCCTCACGCGCCGGACGCCGTCCAGTTGGGGATCTGGTACAGCAGCGTACAGGTGAACGTCGCCGCCTCGTACTGGTTCAGCGTCACCGGCGTCTGGAGCAGATCGCGGTACAGCAGGAACCTTTTGCCGGAATAATTCGCATAGCCCTCGATCCCCCACTCCCTGACGGTGACCGCAGCCGAGCCGTTGTTCTGCACGGTGGCAGTCATCGTCTCGGTGAGGACCCCCGTCTGGGAATCCAGCGTCGGCCCCGTTGACGACGTGGTGATCCGCGAGATATTGCTCGTCCACTTGCTTTTCAGGGCGTAGTCGTAATAGGTCACGGCAGTGTCCCCGGTCCCGAACACGATGCTGCTGTAGCTGCCGGCGTTGTTGTTGTGGTTGTACCCCGGCGCAAAATCATACAGACCACAGTCATACAAATTCGACCCGACGGTCAGCGTCGCATAAGTCCCGTCAGTACACTGCACCGAAATCGCGCTGCCTTTGCAGAACGCGAACCACGCCAGCGTCTTGTAGTAGTTTGCAACCCACATACCCATAATTTACAAATCCTCCTGTTCGTCAAGCTCCATGCTCACCCCGGACACCCCCGGCGCGGTGACGACCCCCGGCAGGATCACGTCCCCGGTGATTTCGTGATAGATCGTGATATTCTCCATTCCGGCCCCGGACACGCGCAAAACATTCCCCGCCGTCAGCGCGGCCATGCTTCCCAGATCCGCGTTTTGGAGCGGGCGGCAGACGCTTTCCATCCCGGCGCCGCTGACGCTCTCGCCCTTTACCGCCGAAAGCTGCGCCATGTCTCCCAGCGCCACGGTCCGGTATCCGCCCTGCGTGTATAGCATGACGCCGTCGAACCCGGGAGCGTCCGCCGCCGTCAGCATGGGCAGCGCCCCCAGGGCCGCGTCCTGCCGGCTGCCCCGGTGGACGATCCTCGCCCCGGTTGTACGGATGCACTCCGGCGCGTCCCCGACGACCACGGCCCAGCCCTTCATCTGCCGCCCCGCCGCCAGCCCAGCCAGAAACGACCGCTTGTCATAGTCCAATCCAACCCCTCCTTTGAAAGCCTTCCCCTCGGGGACTTTTGCCGATCAGAAAACATGCCGGGGGCATGTCTTCCGGCAAAAGAGGCCCGAAGGGACAGGTGTCACGGCGCACCGCGCCGTGACGGATGAGGGGACAACCTCGCAACCCCTCACCAGAACACCCGCACCGCGTTGACCCCGTCCGTGATGACGATGGGATTCCCGCCCGCGTCCGTCACCACGGTGTAGAGCTGCACCTTGCCGTTGTCCAGCAGCTCCGTGAAGTAGCCCTCGTCCCATTTGGAAAAGTCCATCTGGAGCGTGTGGACAAACTCCCCGGCGTACTCCCGGACCACCTCGCCCACGTAGTTGTTGACCTCGGCGGTGTTGAAGTTGTCCGGCCCGATGTTTCCGAAAGCGTATTTGAGCTGCTCCAGCAGGAAATACAGATAGTCCTCCAGCTCGTCCAGCTTTATGTCCGTGGATTCCCGCCCCGTGAAGTTGGGCCGGTTCATCTCCGCCGCCGCCAGCGCGTTCGCCATTTCTACCACCTCCCCCGCTTTCCGGCGGACCAGCCTTCAAGGTTGATCTTTATTACAGTCCGTTGCAAAAGCCCCGCCTTGTCTTCTCCTTGACAAAGCGGGGCTTCGGGCGTATAATCGAAAATACAAAAGGGCGCTGTTGATTTGACGGTCAGCCCGCTTGCATCCTAACTACAGTTAGCCGCACGGGGGCGATCCGGGCGGCTAACAAACTTTTATAGCGAGTATGTACGCCAGAACTGCCATCAACAGCAAAACAGCCGTGATTTTCATCCATCTGCGTCTCATGATCTCACCACCCCCTTTGTCAGGGGAGTAGCTAACCGCCATATACAACAGCGCTCTTTCGTCATTTCGCAGCCTTTGGTAACCGGTCCTGAAATCCCTGGCCGAGGCCGTACCCCGGCCTATGTCTCAGGAAATCCTCGTCCCATTGGCTCCGCCATCTTATCATACGCGCCGCGCTTTGTCAATTTCCGCTCCTCCCCCCGCTCCGGGGGGATTTTTTATTTCTCCGCCGGACTGCCTCCGCCCTTGTCCTCCGCCGACTTTTTCAGCCGCTTCACCAGCGCCACCAGAAACTCCGGCAGCGGGACGCCGATCTCCGCCAGATTTTCCAGAATGGAAATACACTCGTTCAGGATCAGCCACACGGTGACGATGAGCCCGAACAAATTGATGCCGCCCGCGTCCAGCCCGGCCTTGCCCGCCGCCTCCTGGATCACCCAGTCGGCGACCACGGCCACGGCCACCACTGCCAGATAGCCCACCTTCTTGATGATCCCGACGACGCCCACCCGGGAGGACATCTCCCTGTTGACCCAGGCTTCGATCATCCCCGTGATGTAATCGAGCACCATGACGGCCAGCAGCACCGCCACCGGCCCCAGAAGCTCCCGGAAATACGCCGCCGCCCCGGCGAACGCCAGCACAACAAACCCTTTCAAAACGTTCTCACTGTTCATCCTTCCGCTCCTCCTGCCGCATCAGCACCAGGGCAAGATCCTGCCGGGTCAGGATGCCCGCCGGATTGTCCACCAGCCCGTCGTTGTCCCCGTCCAGAAACAGGCCGGATTTGATGCCCCACCTGCACGCCTCCTCCGCGTAGTCCCCGGCGGGCAGCGCGCGCAGGTACTCGCTGAGCCTCCGGTAGATCTCTTCCCCTGTCAGCATTTCATCCTCCTCCAAGCTCGCTATCATCCGATTCACTTCCGCTTCCAGCGCCCCGAACCGGTCATACAGATAGTCCCCGGGGCAGCTCTTCGCCGCAAACCACCGGTGCGCGGTCATGACCAGCTCATCGGGCCGCTGGCTGCCTCCGCCGTTTTTTCCCGCATAAGCCAGCGCCGCGTCACGGCTTCCCAGCCACACGACCCGCCGCTTCCCGTTCCTTCTGCACACATCCGCGACAAGCCGCACCAGCGCCGCCCAGCTTTCCTCGCTGACCGGCCAGTCGTACCGCCCCTCCGCAGGACCGGCGCTGTTGCAGACCTCCACCGTCACGGCCCTCTGGTCGTTCCACCCCGACGAGCTGCACCAGCTTGCGCAGTCCTCCGGAACGTACATCCCGATGCTCCCGTCCGTTCCGATGCCGTAGTTGCTGCTTGCGTCCTTTCCCTTCGCCCGGAACAGTTCCCCCAGCCCCGCCGCCGTCCCGCGTCCCGCCGCGCAATGCACGGTGAGCAGGCTGATCGGCTGCATCCTCCGGCTGAAAAACGGACTGAGCACAGTGCAGTCCGTAAAATCACAGTTGCTCATACCGCGTCACACCTCCGTCACGGTACACTGTACCGTCATTGCCGCGCCCGTCTGCGCGCCCAGCGCATACACGGTCAGCGTCCCGGCGTTGTTCTCCACGACCAGCCCCGCGACGCCGTCCTCCGCCAACTGTTCCAATTGGACCGCCGTGGGCTGCAGATCGACCATGCTCGCCGCCGTCACCGCGGCCCCCGTCACGGTCACGGTCTGACTGTATGGACTGGCCGCGCCCGTCCACGCCGTGCCGAGGCTGATCGTCCCGGTCCGGACCTTTGCCTGTTTCCCGTTCACCGCGCTGCTCACCGCCTGCACCGCCGCGCTCACCGTCTGCACCGCCGTGTACACGCCCCCGCTTTTGACGGGGTTGGCGCTGCTCTCCGTGGGCGCGTCGTCCCAGGCCAGCGCGGCCTGCTTCCCCGCGATGGCCGTGTCCGCCGCAGCGATCGCCGCCGCCAGGGTCCTGGAATCGGTCCCGCTCACCGCGATGTCCGTCCCGTCCAGCACCGCGTCCGGACCGTAGTCCCCGTTGACGGAGTTCATGCTGCCCGCGCCGGGAAGTCCCCGGGGGCCCTGCTCTCCGGTGTCGCCTTTTTCGCCCTTGTCGCCCTTGTCGCCTTTCGCGCCGTCCTCCCCGTCTTTTCCGTCCTTGCCGTCCTGTCCCGCCGGACCCGGCGGCCCCGCGGCCCCGGCCTCGCCCCTGAGGCTCTCCAGCCACTCCTCCGCCGTCCCGGAAAAGCCGTGCTTCACCGCCTCCGCATACGCCGACAGATAGAACCACGCCCCATTGCGGCACCCGTCGCCGCCGATGACGGTAACGGCGCTGCCGCCGCTTTCATCCCCCAGCAGCTCCTTGCACACAACCGCATGGGTCCGCCGCACGAACTTGCGGAAGTCGTCGACCGTCTTCTCGCACATGCTCCGCTCGTTCTCCACCCGGTCGTACTCCCCGTTGGAGAAGTAGGTCATCTGCGCCAGATAGTGGACATACGCCCCGTCCCAGGGAAACGGGACCAGCAGCTCGTGCTGCAAATCGTCCTGCGCGTCATACGGGGCCCAGGCGTCCGCCCCGTAGAACTCAAAGGCGAGCCTGGCGTCCATCTCGCTGAGCCAGCGCACCAGCGTCGATGCGTCAAACACCTGCCCCGTCACCGCCTGCGCCGCGCTCAACGCCGCTGAGATAAGCACCTCCTTTCCCCCCTTTCCCGGTGCGCCGCGGGGAAGGCCCCCGCGGCGCACCGCTTTCTGCTTATCTCAGCGCCGCCTGACTGAACCCGCAGCGGGTGCGGTAGTCGGCAAGCTCCTGCTGGCGGGTGTGCTCCAGCACCTCCAAAAACTTCCGCTTGATCTTCACGCTCTCGCCTCTGCGGATGCGGATGGTCTCCCCGTTGCAGCCCACAAACAGGTCCTGCCGCTCCCCTGCCCCCAGCAGAGGGAGCATGAACTCCACCAGCGCCTCCGGGTCCGCGCCGCGGTCCGCCGCGGTATCGGTCTGTACCGCTCCGTTGGGAACGAGCTCCTTTTTCTCCGTTTTCATAACCGTCTCTCCTTACCGTAATTGAAAGATTATTTTAAGAATATATAATGTATAATGTAGGAAAACGGGACGGCGAGGAAATATGCGTCCCCGCGCCGCCCCGCCCGCTCACACGGTGGCGGTGGACTCCACGCGCACGAGGTACTGCTGCACCAGGATTTTTGCGACCTTGGTCGCCTTCCAGGCGCAGGTGGCGCGCTGGTTCATGGGGTCGGCGCTGCCCGCGGAGCCGAGCTGCTTGACGATGTGCTCCAGGCCGCCGCCGCGGACCTCGGTCACGCCGTAGGCGTCCGCGCCGAGGATCAGGGTGCCGAACACGTCCGCGCCGCCCGCGCCGGCCTCGCCGGGGTAGATGACGGTGTTGTCGGCGCAGGTCACGGCGTCGGCGGCCGCCACGGTGAACTGGCTGGCGGTGTTGTCCAGGACCGTCACAAGACTGGTTCCCACCAGCACCTTTCTACCCTTGAGGGCGTGCTCCGCCACGGTCCCGCCGTCAAAGGGGATCGTGGTGGCTCCGCTCAGGCCGCCGGCGGCCTGTCCCTCCCCCGGCGCGTTGACCGTCAGGGTGCGCGCATCGCCGGCCAGGTCCTCAGCGTGCCAGACCTTGGCGCGGCTGGAGTCCACGAAGCGGACGCCGTACAGCTCGCCGATCTCGTTCTGATAGATGTTTTTGGGGTCGGCGTACTCGTGGGGAGAGCGCCACAGGGGGTCCTTCATCAGGTCGAATTTCACTCTGGGGTGTACGATGCCGATGTAGTAGCCGTCGATCTTGGGGGCGTCCTGCACCTCCAGGTCCCGGACCGCCTTTTTGACCTCCTCCACGGTCAGGTGGTAGGTGTCGGAGTTGGCGAGGGCGCTGCGGCTGGCGGCGCCGCCGGCGTAGCGGACGTTGGTACCCGCCGCCAGGGCCTCCCTGGTCAGGGTGTCCAGGGTGCGCCCGGCCTGGGAGGCGATCTTCTTCGTCGCTGCGGTCAGCACCGGGTCGATGGCGGTGAGCATCAGCATATCGGTGATGCCGACGTAGCCGCCGTACTGCTCCACGGTCGCCGTGACCGCGTTGACCTTGAGGCTCTGGCCGTCGGGGGTGACGCCCTCGGTGAGGGGCGTGGTCAGCTCCGGGAGCTGGTCGAACTGCCGGAACTGGATGGTCTTGCCGCCGTTTTTGGGGATGGGGTGCTTCTGGCCGAACTGGTCGTGGACCAGCTCCGGCTCCGCCTCGTCGATCAGATAGTCGCTGTACCAGGTCCGCATCTCGGGACTGAGATCGCTGGAGACTGTGGCCTGGGCGTTGAGGTTCACGCCGTAGGACCCGGCGGCCCCGCCGTCCGGCCCCCCGTAGGGGTCGAAGTACAGCCGGAACTGCGGCTGGGCGGGGGAGCTTGCGTTCTGGGTGTGGGTGTTCATGTGCGTTACTCCTTTCCAAATCATAAACTGAAAACGTATCCGCCGTACTCAGAACGAGATGGTCTCGCCCTGCATGACGCGCTTTGCGATGTCGGCCCGCTGGGCCTTGGTGAGCCGGCTCACGTCGCCCCGGAGGGTGAACGCTCCGGTCTGACCCGCTCCGGCGGCGCGGGGGCGGCTGCCCCTGGCGCGGACGGCGTCCGCCACCCGGTCCTCGGCCTGTTTGGAGGCCCGCCGCTCGGCCTGTCCGATCAGGTCGTCCAGGTGCATGGCGCGGTAGGCCAGCTCCACGGGCACGCCGCCCAGCAGCAGCGCGAGAAAATCCCGGTCCTCCGTCTCCTTTTCCAGGTCGAAGTCGGGGTAGCGCTCCCGCAGCTTCTCCGCCTGACGCCGCCAGCCGTCCCGGCGGTCCCTGTCCTGCCGCTCCAGCTCCAAGCGCCTGTCGCGGTCGCGCAGGTCGCGGTTCTCCCGCTCCATGCGGCGGATGTAGCGCAGCACCTCCGGGGCCACGCCCTGGCGGCGTCCCTCGGCGTCCCAGAAGTCCCTGTCCTCCCGGAGACGGCGGTCCACCACCTGGGGATCGTCGCTGCCGTAGCGCTCAAAGAGGCTCTGCAGCACCGGCATCCAGCCCCGGATAAACCGTTCCCGGCCCATTTTCTCCTGCTCCCAGGGCTCCCGGGCCTGCCGCAGCGCCTCCTGATAGAGGTCCCGGTACTCCCCGCCGATCAGGGCGGCAAAGTCCCGTTTACGCAGCGCCTCCCGTTCATCGGGGGAGAGCTCCTCCCCGCCGGGGAGCGCGTCCCGGTTCTCCGCCGCGGCGTCCGCGGCCGGCTCCTCCGGCGCAGGCTCCTGCGCGCCGTCCGGCTGCAGGAGCAGCGCCTCCTCCCCGTCCGTCAGCTTTCGGGCCTGTCCGCCCGACGGCACGTGCACGTTCTTTTTCATAGTATCCGTTTCTCCTTTCGTTGATTGGTTTGCATTTCGCCGATTGCGAAATTATGTTTCACAATCGGGGTTGCGCCGATCGCGCGGTGGGCCGTTCTCCCGGGCTTCCTCACGGCGGACCGCCTGCCGCCTCCGTGGGACCGGCGTCGAACGTCGCCAGCGGCAGCGAGTCCCCGTAGACGGCGTGCAGGGCCTCGATCCCGCCCAGCGCCATGCGGTAGAGCGCTTCGCCGGGGCCCGGACCGCCGCCCCGATCCTCCCAAACCATCAGGGCATATCCGTCCTCCAGCGCCGCTGTGGCTTTCAGCTCCGAATAGCTGCAATCCAGGGCAGCCTTCAGCGCCGTGAGGATGCCGGACGCCGCCGCGCAGCCCACCCGGTCCGGCGCGTGCCCATGCGCCGCGATCAGATAGCGCTGCGATTGCCGCGCTGCCGCAAAATACATAGATCATCACCTCCTTTCCGTTCCGCGCACCCGCCGGACGATGCCCGCGCCAGCTCCCCCCGGTGGAGGCGGATGTAGTCGGCCATCACGTCGTCCAGGCAGTCCTCCGCGCCGGCGGCGAGGAAATCGAAAAATGCCTCCCGGTTCTCCCCCCGCCGGGCGAATTCGACGGCCTCCCGGACGCCGCTCTCCCGCCCCAGATCCACCGTTCCGCCCGGCAGGCGCGGACTCATTCCTCCGGCCACGGCTCCGGCCCGGCCCGGCCGCGGGCCAGGGCGGCGTAGCGCGCTGCCAGCATCCGCTCCCGGCGGCGCGTCTCCGCCGTCTCCGACGGGAACCAGCGGTCCGCGTCCAGATGAAAGCGCGGCCCGCGCCGCCCGGAGGACCACAGCAGACGTCCCGGCAGCCCGCCCGAGGGCGGGGCCTGTCCATGCTTGGTACAAACCACAAGCTTTTTCCTCCTTTCATGGTTATAAAACAAGATATTTGTGATTATTGGGCAGAGTATGCCCATTCCCTGGGATGCGGGGATGCTTGTCGGTCCGCCCGGCAACCCGGCGTACCGCACCGCCCGCCAGAAAATCGCACTATACTTGGTAATTTATAAAAATTCACAAGTATCTTGACAATGCCGACTATACTACAAGAATCTTTGATTGTCAAGCGTTTTTTCAAAAATTATTTGCCTGCCGTGTCCCGCACCACGCACTTGACAAATCCGGCGGATTTTTATATAGTTGGAATCGGGACTTTTCGGGCCGGTTTTGCGTTTTTTCGGTCACTGCCGGCGGGGGGGGAAAGGCTGATTGCGTGGAGGGAGGCCGATTTTCGTGGGGAACAGCTCCGGCATTATCACGGCGATCCGCCGCATGGAAGAGCTGACGGCGGTCCGCGCCGTTCGCAGCGGTCTGGTCAACATGATTCCCGTGCTGATCATCGGCGCGTTTGCGCTGATCCTGAAAACCTTTCCCGTGGCGGCCTACCAGAGCCTCATCTCCACCCTGGCGGACGGCTTTTTTCTGAAGCTGTTCGACCTGGTGTACAGCGCCACCTTCGGGGTGCTGTCCCTGTACATGACCTACTCCATCAGCCGGTCCTATATGAAGCTGAAAAACGACACCGGCGCGGTGAACCGGGGCGCGGCCATGGCCTCGCTGCTGGCGTTCTTCATCCTGGCCGGGGCCTATCTGCCCGGCTTCGGAACGGACAGCATGGGGCCGAAGAGCATGTTCCTGGCCATCCTCACCGGCCTGGGGGCCTCCTCCCTGTACCTGGCTGTGAGCCGGTTTTTCCGTGACCGCCGGAAGCGGCTCTTCTCCGCCGGGGCGGACCGGGAGTTCAACCGGATGCTGAGCACGCTGTCCCCCATCGCGGCGGTTGCCCTGATCTTCGCCCTGTTCAACGCCCTGGTGATCCGCGCCTTTGATGTGGACTCCTTCCGGATGCTGCTGAGCCGGGGCTTCCTGTGGCTGTTTTCCCACGGGCGGAACGGCTTTTTCAAGGGCTTTTTCTTTGTGCTGATGTCCTCCCTGCTCTGGTTCTTCGGCATCCACGGCAGCGACACCCTGGAGGGCGTCATGGAGACCTGCTTCACGCCGGGACTGGAGATCAACCGGGCCGCCGTCGCCGCGGGCAGCGCTCCCACCGAGGTGCTGACCAAGCAGTTTTTCGACTGCTTTGTGCTGATGGGCGGCTGCGGCTCCACCATCTGTCTGCTCATCGCCATCCTGCTCTTCTCCCGGAACCGCGCCCGCCGGGGCCTGGGCCTCACCGCCGCGTTCCCCATGCTGTTCAACATCAACGAGCTGATGGTGTTCGGCCTGCCCATCATCTTCAACGTCACCATGCTTCTCCCCTTCCTGCTCGTGCCGCTGGCGTGCTACTCCCTGGCATATCTTGCCATCTCCGCCGGGTGGGTGCCCATGATCACCGGCGCGGTGGACTGGACCACGCCGGTGCTGCTGGGGGGCTATCTTGCCACCGGCTCCGTGGCGGGGTCAGCGCTGCAATTGGTCAACATGGCTGCGGGCGTGCTGATCTACCTGCCCTTTGTGCGCCGGATGGACAGGCGGGCGGAGGAAAACGCCCGGCGGGACTTCGGCGAATTTCAGGAGCGTTTCCGGCAGCGGGAGCAGGAGTGGGCCGGCATCCGCCTGACGGAGGACGGCAGCGCGGACGGGGAGATCGCCAAGGGCCTGTGCGCGGAGCTGCGCCACGGCCTGCACAGCCAGCTCGCGCTGGCCTATCAGCCCCAGTACCACTATGACGGGCGCTGTCTGGGGGTGGAGGCGCTGCTGCGCTGGCATCACCCGGTCCACGGCCTGCTCTATCCCCCGCTGGCGGTGAAGCTGGCGGAGGAGGGGGGCTTTCTGGCGGACCTGGAGGAGGCGGTGCTGGCGCAGGCGCTGCGGGACCGGCCCGCGGTGCAAGAGCGCTTCGGACGGGATGTCAAGCTCTCCGTCAACGTCACCGGCACCACGGTGGTGACGCCCCGCTATCTGCAATTTCTGCGTCAGATGAACGCCTCCGACCCCTTCCGGGACAAGAACCTGTGCATCGAGGTCACGGAGCAGGCAGCCCTGGGCATGAACGACGAGACCCGGAACGCCCTCCGGGAGGTGCGCGGCATGGGCATTGCCCTGGCCATCGACGACTTTTCCATGGGGCAGACCTCCCTGCACTACCTCAAGGACAGCCTCTTCGACATCATCAAGCTGGACGGCTCGCTGGTGCAGGGCCTGCCCTCCAACCAGAACTGCCGGGAGATCATCGCCTCCATCACCCGGCTTGCCGCGTCCCTGGACATGACCGTACTGGCGGAATACGTGGGGACGCAGGAGCAGCGGGAGGCCCTGCACAAAATCGGCTGCGACTGCTACCAGGGCTTTCTGTACGCGCCCGCCCTGTTTCTGGACGGGCAGGACAGCGCCGCGGCGGCGAAGTAGGCCTTGGGATTCGCTCAAAAACAACTGTCAATTTCTGGCTTGTCTCAATCGCCCTGCGCTTCGTTGCCGTCGCTTGCGATACACAAAGTATCGCTACGCTCCGTCGCCTTGCGCAGAACGATTGATCCTGCGCCAGAATCTTGACATTTATTTCTGAGCGAATCCTTGACAGTACGCGGGCTTTCCAATATAATAAAATTGGTATATGTTTTGGAATGACCGGGAGAGAAGAAAATCTGTCCGGAGGCATCCGGACCAAATCATGGGAGGTAAAGATGAAAGTACTTGGCATTTCCATGGGACGCAAGAACGAGCGCAGCGACATCTACTGCAAGCAGGCCCTGATGGGCGTGGAAGCGGCGGCAAAGGCCGGCGGCAAGGACATCGAGGTGGAGTTCCTCAACACGGTCACGCTGGATATCGAGCAGTGTCGCGGCTGCGGGGCCTGCAGCAAGGCTCCGGACGGCAAGATCAAGTGCTGGCTCAAGGACGACTATCTGATGGTGGAGGAGAAGATCCTGGACGCGGACGGCATCATCATCGTCGCGCCGGTCTACTCCGTCGGCATCGTCGGCCAGCTCAAGAACATCACGGACCGCTTCGGCGCCGCCCATGACCGGGCCAGCATGATCGACGAGCAGGAAAAGCGCAAAAAGGACGGCCGCCCGCTGCTGGACGAGCGGTATTTCAAGGACCGCTGGGTCAGCTACATCGCCGTCGGCGGCGCGTGGACGCCGGACTGGACCGGCATGGGTCTGCCCATGATGCACCTGTTCAGTTGCTCCCAGGCCATGAAGGTGGTGGGCCAGATCAACGCCAACGACCAGGGCCGCAAGACCAGCCCGTTCCTGGATCCCCCGATGATGGACGACGTGTTCAAGCTGGGCGAGAACCTGGCCAACAACCTGGGCGTCCCCTATGACGACATCACCTGGTTCGGCGAGGAGGGCACCTGCCCCACCTGCCACCTGAACATGATGACCGTGGACGGCACCGACACCGTCACCTGCGCGGTCTGCGGCAGCAAGGGCAAGGTGGAGCTCTCCGGCGGCAAGATGAAGATCACCTTCCCGGAGTCCGAGGTCAAGCGCGCCAGAAACACCCTGGTGGGCCTGAACGAGCACCACGCGGAAATCGGCGAGATGATGCGCATCTGCATCCCGATCCTGACGGAGAAGAAGGAGTTCCTGGACGGGAAGAAGAAAGAGTACGCCGCCTACAAGCCCCTGTGGAAAGACACCCAGGCGTGAGACGGAACCGAAAACGGCAAAAAAAGCGGGGATAGCGGCTCTCGCCGCTATCCCCTGCGTTGTCATAAACCGGCGGAGCTTTCCGGGCCCGGGCAGCCGGGAAAAGCCCGATTTCACAGGAAATCAGGCGGTTTTCCGTTCCGATGCGCTTTTTTGGACGGCGCGCGGCATTTCACACATGGGAGAACATCGGGAGAGGTGATTTCGTGAAGCGTTTGGAATCCTTGCAGGCAGGCCGGAACAGGCTGGTCCTGACCTGGGCCGCCGCGATTCTTTGCGCCGGTTGCGCCTGCCTGCTGCGCCGGTCCTCGCTGACGGTCGTTTTGATCGGCGGCATTCCCTTTGCCTATACGGACATGCTGATCATGCTCCCCACGGGCATCCTGGGCCTGGGCTGCGGGCTTTTGACGTTTTCCATCCTGTTCGCGGCGGAGTTCGTCCGCCAGGGGGGGAATTATCTGGTTCTGTATGCCCTGTCCACCTATCTGCTGCTGGCGCTGATCGTTTCGGGCTTTGCCTACCGCGGCTGGTTCCGCCGGGTGGGAAAGGCGGTCCTCGCCTGTCTTGCCATTTCCGCGGTTTTGGCATTGTGCTGGTGGACCACCTTTACCGTCATCCTGCCCTGGGAGGATCGGGAGAACATCTATTTCGACCTGGGATTTGTCAGGCTCTTTCTGGCCGCGCTGCCGGAATCGGCAATTTCCGTGGGATGCATCGCTCTGTTTTCCGCCCGTACCGCAAAATCAGCGAAAGCGGCGGGCGAACGGGAAATCGAAAGCGCGGCGGACGCCTGGGACAGTCCGACCTGCCGGCAGGTTCTCGGCCACCGGACCTCCGCCATCTTCCTGCTGGAGGCTTTCTTTTTGAGCCTGGTCGCCGTCGTCTGCGACAACCTTTTCGCGGCGACCGATTCCGGTGCGGTTCCGGATCTCCCGTTCCTGCTCGGGCGGTGGAGGTCCAGCCTGCGGATGTGGCTCATGGTGATGTGCGCCGCCGTGCCCATCGCCTATCTGTTCAATCTGTTCATTCTGAACTCTGTGGTGCGCCCGATCAACCGGATGTCCTTTTTGATGGACCGCTATTTCCTGGCTGGGGAGCGCAGCAGGGCCAGGATGCTGCCGGACCTGAATATTCACTCCGGGGACGAGATCGAGCGCCTGTATCAGAGCCTCCAGAAAATGGTGGGCGATATGGGCGATTACATCGACCGGGAATTGGAGCAGGAGCGCAAGTCGGCGCATCTGACCCACGGCTTTATGATGGCGCTGGCCCAGGCCGTTGACGCAAAGGACCGGTACACCAGCGGCCATTCGGCCCGTGTGGCGAAATATTCCCGGGAGATTGCGAAAAGGCTCGGGAAAACCGCAAAAGAGCAGGAGGACATCTACACGATGGGCCTGCTGCACGACATCGGAAAGATCGGGGTGCCGGAGTCCATCATCAACAAAAACGGCAGGCTGACGGAGGAGGAATTTGCGAAAATCAAGACGCATCCCGTCGTGGGCAATGAAATCCTCAAGCACGTCACGGAAATCCCCGGGCTGGCCACCGGCGCACGCTGGCACCATGAGCGGTACGACGGCGCGGGATATCCGGACGGGCTGCGCGGCGGGGACATCCCGGAGGAGGCCAGGATCATCGCCGTGGCGGACACCTACGACGCCATGACCTCCAACCGGGCGTATTCCGGCATCCGGGAGCAGCAAACCGTCCGCGCGGAAATCGAGCGCTGCAAGGGCGGGCAGTTTGACCCGGCGATCGCCGATGTCATGCTGTCCATGATCGACGACGATCCGGACTACCGCATGCATGAATAGCCCCTCACGCGCAAGGGAAGCGCTGATGAAAGCCTTCCCCCCAAGGGGAAGGCTTGAAAGGCGCTTTTCCGGTTTATCCGGGTTAGGAAATGTAAAAGAATTATAAACGATGCGCGTCCCCCTCTTGACAATAACCGAACGATCATTTATTTTTATATCTTGAGATGCACTTCCACTCTTTTGCTGTCAGGGGTGATGAGAAATTGCGAACGAGAGATGTTGAGAAGCAGGAGCGCATCAAGCAGGCAATGGTCAGCCTGATTTTGAGAGAGGGTATTGACGGCGCCTCGGTGTCCAAAATTGCGAAAGAGGCGGGCGTTTCCCCAGCTACGATCTACGTATACTACAACAGCAAGGAAGAAATGATCTCGGACGTATTCCGAGAATGTGCCCAGCGCCCCTATCAATACATTGCCCGTCAGCTTCACGCAGAAATGGGGGGCGAGGAGCTGATCGATACCATTGTGCGGGGCGCCTATACGTTCAGCACAGAGTTTGAGGAGGTGTTCAGCTTTGTGGAGCAATGCTCCCGCTGTCCGACCCTTTCCGCGAAGGTGTGCGAGGAGGAGTGCTCCTGCGACATATTGGAGTTGATACATAGTTATCAGGAGCGCGGTATATTGAAGCGATACAGCGATTGGAATATGGGCGCCGTTCTGTTTGCGCCTGTCCGCTTCCTGGCTATGAACCGCACCCTGCCGAAGCGCGATATAGATGTCCAGCTCGACGAGCTGGTGCAGATGCTGCAGGCATTGCTGCTGCGCTGACCTCTTCTCCCTGCCCTTTGGGAAACACTGAATCCATCCCCGCGCACGACGCATGAATCAGTGTATCCTTTGGGGCGGGGAAAAAACAGCATAATTAAAATGAATATTCATTTATCAAAAAACGGAGGAACTCAAGATGATAGTCGTACCGGTATACAACATGATCCTCGCCCCTGACGCCACGGTGTATTTCCAACCGGAACAGCTTCGCCGCAGCTCCGGCGGAAAGGATGTCGCCGTCAACGAAAAGGTCGTTTTGATCGTGGCAAAGGAGAATGGGAATCATGCGGATATGAAGGCGGATCAATTTTATCCCATCGGCGTGGCCGGGGTCATCACGGACCTCAAGGAGCAGGGCTTTGCCACCATACGCATGCAATACCGCGTCAATTTGGAAGACGTCAGCGTCAATCCCGACCACACCATCCGTCTCTCGCTCTCCCGCCGCCCCGAGATCGACGACCTGGACCGTGCAGCGGAGCAGGAGAAACGAAAAGGGCTCGTCAAAGAAATGCGCAGGTTTGCGTCCGGCTTCCAGTGGGCGGAGACGGCGGACTATTTTATCGACCAGATCGACACGATCGAAATGGCCGCCTGCGTCATGTCCCCCATCCTCGACATCTCCAACGAGGAGCGGTATTCCATCCTTGCCGAGGACAGCCGGGCAAAGCGCGCGGAAACGATCGAGAAGCTGCTCTATGAATTTATGGAGGTGGGCCGCATCACGAACGAGGCGGCGACCTCCCAGCAGCAGGAATATCAGCAGCGCTACAAGGAAGCCGCGATCAAGCGGCAGATGGAGCATCTTCAAAAGGAACTGGACGAGATGCATCCGGAGAATGTAACGGACGTGCAGAAGTTTGAGCAGCGTATCCGCACTTCCGGCATGAACGACGATGCCCGCAAGGAAGCGGAGAAGGTCCTGGGCCGTCTGAGACAGGAGGGCAAGGAGGGCGTGGAGGCCGCCATGCTCTACGATTATCTGGACTTTGTGACGACGCTTTCGTGGAAAAAGGAGGAGGCCGAACACATTGATCTCAAGGAGGCGCGGCGCATCCTCGACGAGGACCACTACGGCCTCGGGAAGGTCAAGGAACGCATCATCCAGCAGATCGCGGTGATGAACCTCAAACGCCGGCAATCCGGCTCCATCCTCCTGTTCGTCGGGGCGCCGGGGACGGGCAAGACCAGCATCGGCAAGAGCATTGCCCGTGCGCTGGGGCGCAAGTACGCCCGCGTCAGCCTCGGCGGCGTACACGATGAGAGCGACATTCGCGGACACCGCCGCACCTATATCGGCTCAATGCCCGGACGCATTATGGACGGCATCCACAAAAGCGGCGTCAGCAATCCCGTGATGGTGCTTGACGAGATCGACAAGCTGTCGGATTCCTTCCATGGCAGCCCCGCCAGCGCGCTGCTGGAGGTGCTGGACCCCGAGCAGAACAACACCTTTACAGATCACTACATGAACGCCCCCTACGATCTCTCCGACGTGCTGTTCATCTGCACGGCGAACAGCCTCGACACCATTCCCCGTCCGCTGCTGGACCGCATGGAGGTCATTGCGTTCCAGGGCTACACGCCGTTGGAAAAGCTGCAAATTGCAAGGGTGCACCTCGTGCCGAAATCCATGGAGAGCATGGGCATCTCGCCGGAGCAGATGACGATCAGCGATGAAGCGCTCAACACGCTGATTTCCGATTACACGATGGAGGCCGGTGTGCGCGGCCTGCGCAAGCGCATCGACACGCTCTGCCGCACCCTTGCCGTCCGGGTCGCGAGCGAACCTGAGGCGGTGGTGAATGTGACGCCGGAAATCGTGCGTGAGGAGCTGGACACCCGTCCCATCCGGCACGACGCCATTCTCCCCGTGCCGAAGGCGGGCGTGGTCACGGGACTCGCGTGGACGCCGCTGGGCGGCGACATCCTCTACATTGAGTCCATACTGACAAAAGGAAAAGGGAAACTGACGATCACCGGCCAGCTCGGCGATGTGATGAAGGAATCCGCGCAAATCGCGGTCAGCCTTGTCAAGTCCCTGTTTCCCGAGGAGGCGGAGCTTTTCCGCGACCACGACCTGCACATCCACGTCCCGGCGGGCGCGGTGCCAAAGGACGGCCCCTCCGCAGGTGTGACGCTGACGACGGCGCTGGCGTCGCTTCTGACAGGCAGGATCGTCGATCCCCATCTGGCCATGACGGGCGAGGTTGCGCTGCGCGGCGCGGTGACGCCCATCGGCGGGCTTCCCGAAAAACTGATGGCGGCGCAGCGCGCGGGGGTTAAAAAGGTGTTTATCCCGCGGGATAATCTGTATGATCTCAAGGACGTGGCGCAGGAGGTAAAGGACAGGATCGAGATCGTTCCCGTGGACAATGTACAGGATATTCTGATTGCCGCCGGCATCATGGAGGCGGAGGCCGTGGCGGCATAACTGTGGTTTCCTGCGCCGCTGCCGCAGAAACGCGGAAGCCAAGGCGGCGCTGACAACAGTCCGCGAAACAATGAAAACGCAAGCGCCGGAGGCTCGCGCTGCATTGGCAGCCGGCTCCGGCGCTCACATTTGCTGCGCTTTTGCAATGAGGAAGGCCAACCGCTGTGGCAGGCAGCGAAGATCAGGCCGTCAATGATAGGGACGACTCGAAACCGTCCTCCGGCATGGCCCCTGTTTTGAACAGCTCTGCCAGTGAGACTGTACCATTGGATTCCCCTGTCTCGAAAAGACTCATGGGATACATGACAAGCCTGTCAATGCGGCCTGTCCCGGTGTGCATGATTTTTGTTCTGTCTATGGAGTTCGAGCCGGTAAGGATATACAGTCCCTCTTCGCCTCTGCGATCCACGGACACACGCACGGCGTCCCAAAGGTTCGGAGCAATCTGCCATTCGTCGATGAGCCTGGGATTTGCTCCGACCAGAAGATAGGAGGGCTTTATCTTTGCCGTTTCCAAATACATATCCCGTTTATCCGGGTCTTGCATCTCAATATAGCTTTTTGCAAATTGCTTGGCAGTGGTTGTTTTACCACACCACTTCGGCCCAACAATATGGACAGCGCCGAATGCTTCCAGTTTCAAAGGTATCTATTTACCAGCGGGCATTTTCCTCCCCCGAAGGGGGAGGAAAAGCCTCCGTTCAATCTAAGAATCATTGTTTTCTCCCCCCTCGGGGGGGAGAAAACAACGGCCTGCTAAACAGATACCTTCAAAGAAAGCTCGTCATCGCATATGCGGGGAAAAAAATTCTGCATTGAGTTCGCTCCCATACCACTTAAGATAGATTGATTATAATGGCGAATGATTTTGCGGTATTGCTGCGAATAGAATTGATCTTAATTGACGTGCAGTTCCGTCTTTAAACACCGGATAAATTTGCATGGCGGCGTTAAAATTTGGTACCATATCGCCAAAGAATTCCTCTCCGGCGTAGAACAGAAAGGCGAAAGGCTCATCCTCGCAGGATCGAATGTCCGGGATTACATTACGGGCAATACATTCCGCTTCTTTTAAGCTGACCATATAAGCACCTCCATACACTGACACCCCCCCATATCCCCCGGCAAGCGGGAGCCGGGAACCGAGGGCGGTTTTGTGCTGCCGGCCGGTGTAGCCCTGTCGGCTGCACGTCGTTTGGCAAGCGACAATGACATGGAGCCGGAAGATGATCTTCCGGCCCGATGCAATTCATTCGTCTTTCTTCTTTGCCTGATCGTCAATGAGCTTTGTGACCTTCCGCTTTGCTTCGTCCAGGTCTTTGCACCCATCGAGAATCATGTTGACCATCTCCAGGATTGTCTTAAATTGCTTGTCTGTCATAATTTCCGTCATACCCTCCCCTCCTTGTTATTGGGCGCTGTTTTGAGCAATTTGATTGTCAATATCGCTTTCTGACACATACCTTTCCATGGCTTCACGCAAAACTGTATTGACCCGATCCCCGCGGGCGGCACAGGCGCTCTTGAAGTCAGCAAGCAATGACTTTGAGACTTTTACCGTCTGATAGGCCATATTTTTGGCGTCCCACTTTTCATTTGATGCTCTTTTTGCTTCGGATATAGCCATAATAAACGCCTCCTCTACTTTGCCATTATACATTAAGAAAGAACACGTTGTAAAGTGTACATATCCCACAAATGGCACGTTATAACCTTGTGCAAAATACCATCTTGAAATACACGTTGTAACGTTCTTTTATAATCACGTCAGGAGGGAACAGAAAGAGCCGCCGAAAGCACAGCCCGAACGGGAAAAACGATGTAGGCGTGAAAAGAGGCAAGGGGACCCGAAAGACAGACGGCCACAAACTACCGAAGCTTTTCTGAATCCCCACAATAATCAAATGGAGGTCACGACAATGTACACCACTACAATTATCCCGACAATCTACGGAATCCAGATGCCGGAGCTGGCTGTCACATTCTATGACCGCAACGCGGAATTGAAAGACATGAATCCCACCCTGATCGAGGGCTATGACAGCGACACAGGCGAATACCTCCGGTCTTTCAACAGCTACGAGGAATTTCACCAGATCTGGCCCTCTGCGGAAATATGTGGGATGGAGCGAACCCCAGGCGGCGGCGTCCGGGTTTACTGCGAAAGCCGAAACGCCCTGCGGGGCGTCACCGGGAACCGCCCTACCCGGTCTGACGATGGCAGGGCAACGCACAACAAACGACATAATGTATCGGATGTATACGAAGCAGACCACCAGCCGCCGCTTCTCCATCGCCTAACAGAAAACCCCTTGCCGGAGCAGGCAACTCCGGCAAGGGGGAAAAACGAGTGGAAACGGCGCATCTATGACAATTCAATTTTTACCATAATCATATAGAAAAATCAACAAAAAAGTTACCAGGAGATACATAACATGAACGACACCACCCTTACCACCCTTTTTGAAGCTTTCCTCGATGAAACGCCCTGCGGACCGCTGGCAGACGAGCTTCACGCCGTCAGCGCAGAGCTTGACTTGTTGGTTGAGTCAAAGGCGGTCACGCATGAGATTTTGGCAGCCTATGAAGCCGCCGCGTTCGCATATGCGTTTCAGGCCGGTTTCCTGGCGGGACGGGATGCAGCATAAAAGGCCGCCTCTGTGGAAATCCACAAGGAACGGGACGGGAAAAGGGTTTGATGCTCTATCCCGTCCCGCCGCTTTTACCTGACGTCTGGTGGAGGGCGGAAGTTTTACCGGAATAAGCGTTTTTCAGAAATTTGTTTACCTTTTTTGTTTACCCCTGCGAAAATCCCGAAAACCAAAAACGTCTAAAAAGTTCATAAAATAAACTTTTGGAGCCTAAAACTCAATGTTTTAAGCTCCAAAAATTGGTCCGAGTGACTGGATTTGAACCAGCGGTCTCTTGAACCCCATTCTAAACTTTTGAACAAATATCCCCTGATACGCAGATATTTTCAAGAATTGTTCTCAAATTCAGAACTTTTTACGGGTTTTGAAACCCTCTGTCTACCAAGGCTTTTCAAAGGTTTTTGAAAATGATAGACAGTTAGCCCCCATTGCTACACCACAATAAATCCGAATGAGTTGATTTGAGCGCAGTAAAATAGTGCGTTGAAATCAGCCCATTATCATTATGACCATATCAAGGTACATGTATGCCGCCCTATGCTCTTATTATAGCCAGTGTGTTGAAAAAGTCAATTAGAACAGGTCAGTATTCACAAATTTTGTGAGTGCTGGCCTGTTTTTTACGGATTACCGCGCCAGCTTATAGAGGACATATTGATTCAGGCTGACGCCTTCCCGATCAGCAGCCTCTTTCAAGGACCTATGCAAACTCCGTGGAATCCGCAGAACAAATTTCCCACTGAATTCTTCCAAGTCCCTTTTGAAATCCTCCAGGGGAACGGCGGTATCATCGTTGACTTCCTGCGCCTCCCGCAGCATGGCAGTATCAATATCGTCTGGCTCTACCTCCGGCAGTGCAGACAGCTTTTTTACAAATTCGTTGGAATCCATCTCAATACCTCCGATACTTGATATTGGTGCGGGTATCTATCGTTTCTACAATGATGATTTCCCCGCCGCTGTATTCAAATATGATCCTATAATGCTCAATTTTGAGGCGATACAGATTTTGCTTGCCTGACAGCTTGACAATATCGCCTTCCAATTCTTTCAGACCGTCAAGCGCCAGATATAGCTTGCGCCGTGTATTTGCATCGACTGAGGCAAGGTATTTTTGCGGTTGTTTCCGTAGGACCAATTCCATTTTACTTCCTCCCCATTGTGCCATTATAGTATCATATATAGTATCATATGTCAAGAGCGCATTTATTCTTCAATGTCACAATATGTAGCGTAGAGGTTGCCAACTGTAACGCGATATGTGCTATCCTATATCATGGTTGCGGGAGGTGCGCAACTATGATCATCGGCATTGGCGGCAGGATCAAACAACTGAGGATTGACAATGGGCTACAACAGGAACAAGTTGCAAAATTGGCGAATGTAGAACGTTCTACTATATCACTTTGGGAGAATGACTTGCGGCAGCCGTCATTTGTAGGGCTTGTGCGTCTGGCTGACGTTTTTGGGGTCACAACGGATTATCTATTGGGGCGAACGGATAGTAGATCACTGGATATTTCCGGCTTGACGGCGGATGAAGCGGCAATGGTCAGTCAGTTGGTAGCATCCATGACGGCAAAAAATCATTTGCTGGAACAGAGGGGGGTGAAACGGTGCGTAGTAGTCAAGCAATCATCTTTGGAGCATGTGCGATCTTGATACCGAGTACAATTCTGCATTTTCAAGAACTATATCAGGCATATAAGGACCATCCCGGAAAGAATGAGGGCGGTCATGTGTGTGTACATGCTGACGGCGTTCCGTTTGAACCCTCTTATGTGTCCCGTGGTTTCAAACGTCTGTTGAAACGTCACGGATTGCCAGAGATCAGGTTTCACGAATTGAGGCATACCGCAGGGAGTTTGTTGCTGGAAAGCGGCATGAATCCGAAGCAGATACAGGAATACATGGGTCATGAGGACGTTCAAACGACGCTGGAAACCTATACCCACCTGACCATTGAAGGCAAAGCTGAGTCCGCAAAAGTCATGGGCAGTCTATTGTCGATGGGCTGATTGTCCCCCGCTGTGGTAGACAATTTTCCCCGTTTTGATAGACAATTTGATAGACAGCGGCTTTTTCAGACATGCTAACTTGCTCAAAAAGTTAGAAAAAAGAGCCAAAATCTTTCGATTTCAGCTCTTTTCTTTGGTCCCCCAACCGATGATAAATCCGAACCCTCGACAGTTGAAAATGGCACTGTCTCCGTGCCGTCTTTATAATTGAAGGTAATCAGAATATGTTCGTCAAAAATCGTGACGGAGTTTACAAAGCTGTCGATCAGCTTCCGGCGCTCGTCCAGAATCTCCACGTTCAGGGAGCGAAACCGGCAGAGCCAATAAACAATATCTTCACGGGCGTATACGGGCTTTCGCATTTCCTCCCGGATGATGTTCAGTTCCAATTCCTTCTTGCTCTCCTCCAACTCATCCAGCCGCCGCTTGGTGGAATCGTTGATAATCCCCGCCTGGATCGCGTTCAGCATGTTTGTAATGCCGCGCTCTGTTTCCTCCAACTGCTTTCGCAATGTGGGAAGCAGGCTGCTCTCCTGGCTTTGCAGCTCCATGACGGCATCAGCTATGTATTCGACAAAAGCGTCATCCATGATTTTTGCTATGACCGCGCGGACCACGGCGTTTTCGATCGGCAGCTTCTTGATGCTTTTGTGCTTTGCATTGCAGGTCTTGTGCCTTTTTGTATTGACACAGCGGTAATAATGATACTTCCGGCCTTTCGTGTGGCTGGTGCCGCTCTCACCGACCATCATCGCACCGCAGGTGCCGCAGAACAGCTTGGTTGTCAGCAGATAATCGTCCTCGGCCTTATGACGGGCCGGGGCTTTTTTGTTCTTTTCCAGTCGTTGCTGAACACGGTCAAACAGGTCTTCTGGAGCGATGGCCGGGATACCGTTGGGAACAACAATCTCACGGTAGCTGTATTCCCCAATGTACTTCCGATTTTTTAAAAGCCGGGCAATAAAGTTCAAATCAATTTTTCTGCCCCGCACAGTCGTAACGCCCTTTTCCTTGAGCACGTCCAGTATCTCCTGCATAGTCGCGCCCTCGTCATACATCGTGAACGCATTCAGCACTACCGGCGCGGTAGACGGGTCAAGCTGATACTGCTTGTCGCTGTCGATATAAAAACCGTAGGTGGGTGTCCCGCCGTTGTACTTGCATTTCAGAGCGTTTTCCGTATGGCCCCGGATCACCTTCTCGGAGAGTTCGGCGGAGTAGTATTCCGCCATCCCCTCCAGCATGGATTCCAGAATGATTCCCTCCGGCCCTTCGGAAATATTCTCCGTAGCAGACAGTACCTTGACGCCGTATTTCCGAAGCTGAGCCTTATAGTGGGCGCTGTCGTAGCGGTTCCGGGCAAAGCGGTCCAGTTTCCAGACGATCACCACATCGAACAATCCTTTTGCGCTGTCCTTTACCATCCTCTGGAAGTCCGGGCGGTTGTCCGTCTTTGCGGACAAAGCGCGGTCGATGTAATGCCGGACGATGGCAATATCATTCTTCTTGCAATATGCCGTACACTCGCGGATTTGTCCCTCAATGGATTCCTCCCGCTGGTTGTCGCTGGAATAGCGGGCATAAATAACTGCTTTCATGGATGTATCGCCTCCTCTCTGTAAAGTGTTCGAAATCGACTACTTATTCTTCTTCCTGTTCTTCCATTTGTTGTAGATAAAAGATGGTTTTCTGATTTTCGATTTCCCGCCGAAGCTCCTCCTCGGAGGGCAGATACAGCTTATACATGGAGGTGAAAAGCTGCTCGCTGCCTTTCATCACGGAATATCTGGCAATATCCTCGTCTGTCTCGGAGCAAAGAACGATCCCCAGGGTCGGATTGTCCCCCTTGCCCCGTTTCAGCTCGTCATACATTCGGATATACATATCCATCTGACCCACGTCCTGATGGGTTATCTTTCCGGTTTTCAGGTCAATCAAGACGAAGCATTTCAGGATATAGTTATAGAAAACCAGGTCAATATAATAGTCTTGCTTTTCCGTCTGAATATGCTGCTGGCGGGCTACGAACGCATACCCCTTGCCAAGTTCCATCAGGAACTGCTGGATATTTGTGATGATCGCGCTTTCCAGATTGGTTTCCGTTGTAGCTGCTGTTGTTGAAAGGCCAAGGAATTCCGCGATGATCGGATTTTTCAGATATTCCAGCTTGTCCTCCTGAAAACTTTTGGTGAGTTGCTTCATTTCTCCCTCCACGAGAGACTTTTGCTGGGTGGATAACAGGCGAAAATAATACTGCGTTTCCACATTCCGCTGTAAAGTACGAACGGCCCATGTCTGCCGGTACGCTTCTCGCTCATACCACTTGCGCGCCTCCGTGTTTTCAACGCGGAGCAAAATCCGATAGTGTGACCACGATAGTATTTCCGCGGAAAGTTGACACGCTGTGTCCACAATCTCAGGAAAGCATTTATAGAATTTCAGAAACTTGTAAAGATTGGTCCGGTCAAAGCCTTTTCCGTATTCCTTTGTCAGTTCTTTGGACAGTTTCTTGATGAGTTCAAGACCGTACCCGGCGCGATCCCCACCCTTCAATTCTTCCTCCGCGATCCTGCGGCCGAGAAGCCAGTTCCTGCGGACAAGCGCGGCATTGACCGCCCTGTATGCGCTTTCGCGGGAGATGTCTATAATTTCCCGCATGTCCCGCAGAATGTCCCCGCTGTTTTGATACGGAACTAAAGCAGTATCAGTGTCCATCCCTATGCCTCCCCTTCCTCCATCAACCGGAACAGTGTGTCCTTCAGCTTCTCATTCA
>JAFTBW010000179.1 GCA_017455015.1 Oscillospiraceae bacterium
AGCAGCGGCGGCGGCAGCGGCAACAGCAGCGGCGGCAACGGCGGCTACAGCGGCAACGGCAACTCGGCAGCTCCCGTGACCGAGCCGGAACCGGCGCCGGAACCGGAACGCCCTCCCTACGAGGATTTCTCCGATCTGCAACCGGGCGCCTGGTATCGGGACGGCGTGGAATACGCGCTGAAACACGGCATCATGACCGGCATGGGCGACGGCAGGTTTGCGCCTGACATGCCCGCCAGCCGCGCCATGATCGTGACCATGCTCTGGCGCGTGGAGGGCGAGCCGGTTTCGGACTTCGGCATCCCCTTTGCGGATGTGCCGGAGGGCCGGTGGTACACCGACGCGATCCGATGGGCGTCGGCCGAGGGCATCGTCAACGGGAACACGGAAAACGATTTTGGTCCCGATGACAGCGTGACCCGAGAGCAGCTTGCGGCGATCCTCTACCGCTGCGCGCAGCGCAAAGGGCTTGGCTTTGCCGGCGCATGGACGGTCCGGGATTTCCCGGACGCGGATCAAATATCCGAATGGGCGGAAGAATCCGTGCAGTGGATGGTCATGCACCGGATCATCATCGGGGCGGACGACGGTACGCTCGATCCGAAAGGCAACGCCACGCGCGCGCAAATCGCTGCCATGTTCATGCGGTACGCTGAGACGATCGCGTCATAGCGCGGCAATACGGTATCTGTTTCGCGGCCCGTTGTATTCTCCCCCAAGGGGGGAGAATACAACGGTTCTCAAATCGAACAGAGGCATTTTCTCCCCCAAAGGGGGAGAAAATGCCTCTGGTACATAGATGCGCGATCTGTTTTCCGGCACAAGGGACGGGACTTTTTTACCCCGTCCCTTGCTGCCCCCTATTCGCAGATCATTGGCCGTGGAAAATCGCTGCCTCGCGTCCACGACGTGAAAACGTTGCGCGATGACAGGAAGACTTATTTTGAGACTCCGGAGAGGGCCGCCTCGTCCGCCACCAGGGTAAAGCGGCGGTGGAGCTGCAAAATCGAGGCGGGCACCTGGGGCTTCACCGGGCCGAAGAACGCCTCCTTGACGATCTTCGCCTTGCTCTCGCCGGACACCACCAGCACCACATGCCGGGACTGCATGATCTCCCGGACGCCCATGGTGTAGGCGAAGCGGGGGACCTGGTCCTCGCTGTCGAAAAAGCGCTTGTTGGCCTGGATGGTGGCCTCGGTGAGGGCGACCTTGTGGGTGCCGGCGGGGAAGTAGTCCTCCGGCTCGTTGAAGCCGATGTGGCCGTTGGGACCCAGGCCCAGGAGCTGGAGGTCGATGCCGCCCAGGCGGTGGATCAGCTCGTCGTAGCGGGCACATTCCGCTTCGGCGTCCGGGTTCATGCCGTCCGGAATGTGGGTGTTTGCCGGGTCGATGTTCACATGGGAAAAGAGATGCTCCCGCATGAAGCGGGCGTAGCTCTGCGGATGGTCCCCGGGCAGTCCCACATACTCGTCCAGGTTGACGGTCCTGACATGGCTGAAATCCACCGCCCCGGCCTGATAGGCGCGGACCAGCTCCTCATAGATCCCCAGGGGGCTGCTGCCCGTCGCCAGACCCAGCACGGAGTCCGGCTTCAGGACAAGCTGGGCTTCCAGCAGCTTCGACGCCTGCCAACTGAGCTGGCCGTAATCCTTCGCGCTGATGATTTGCATACCGATACCTCCCATGAAATTGAAAGTGATTTGTTTTCCCCTCATCCGTCACGGCGCTTCGCGCCGCGACACCTTCCCCCCAAGGGGGGAAGGATTTAAAGAGGTGCGCTTCGCGCGGATTCCCCTCATCCGTCGGTCGCCTCGCGGGGGATCGGCGACTGCCACCTTCCCCCCCTTGGGGGGAAGGAATTAAATGGTATCATAGGGGACGAGGCAGAGGTCCATGTCCACGTGCGTGTCGATGCCGTCCACCTTGCCCTTGGAGGAGTACTGCCACATCTGAAAATCGTAGAGATAATTCGGCGTGCTGTTGTACGAGGCCAGCCAGCCGTCGTACCGCTGCAGCTTGGTCATGTCCCATTGCAGATAGGCGCTGTACCGGTTGAAATAGGTCATCGGCCGGTAGCCGGCCGCGGCGATGCGCTCGCAGAACGCCACGGCGCAGTCGCTCACCGCGTCCCAATCCGGATCTTTCGTGCGTGAGCTTTCGCTGGTGAGCCGTTCCCAGTCGAACACCACGGGATAGGTGACATCGCAGCCCTCGATCAGGGAGAGGACATAATCCGCCTCCTCGAGGGCCTCGGCCTCGGTCAGCGCCTGGGAGAAGAAATAGATCCCCACGTTCACGCCCGCCGCCAGCGCGCCGGCGATGTTCTGCCGGAAGCATTCGTCCTCGCAGAGAACGCCCTGGGTGCTGCCGCGGTAGCCGCAGCGGATGATGGCGAAGTCGATCCCGTCCTCAGCCACCTTTTCCCAGTCGATCTCGTGCTGGTAATAGCTCACGTCGATGCCGCAGCGGGGCGTCAGGCCGGCCTCGCGGGTGCAAATGCGCTCTTTTGCGTCCAGGTAAAACGCGCCGCTGTCGTAGCTCTGGAACCGCAGCCGGTAGTCGATGGGGGCGCGGATGCCGGACACCTTGGTGAAATGCGCGTCCACATAGGGAAGCATCCGGTCCAGGATGGCGCATACTTCCGCCCGCGTCAGGTATTGGTCCCCCCGGAACAGGAGCCGGCCGCCCTCCTCGCTTCCGGTGAGGATGCCGACGTGATGGAGCGCCAGCACGCTGGGGTCCGTGGTGTCGGCAAAGACCCGCTCGTCCTCGGCCATCGCCGGGTCCAGCTCCAGCACGGCGGCGCAGAGCTTTGCCACCTGCAATCTCGTCACCGGGGCGTCCAGGTCGTAGTTGTCCCCGGTTATGTAACGCCTGCTCTGGGCAAAGGACAGGTAGCCGCCGGCCCAGTGCTCCCCCTTGTTCAGAATGTCCGTGAAGCCGCCGCTGAGCACGATCAGCTTCAGCGCCTGCCCTATGGTCACCTCGGCCTGCGGGCGGAACGTGCCGTCCTCAAAGCCGTTGACCACGCCCCGGCGCACCAGATTATCCACATAGGGGGCGAACCAGGCGCCGGTGGGAACGTCGGAAAAGGGATCGCGCTCCGCCGCCCGGGCGTAGCCACCGGCGGGCAGCAGCGCCAGCGCGAGGATGCAGGAAAGGATCTTTTTTTTCATGGCGTCTCTTTCTCTCCGCTCTGCAATTTTGGCATCTGTTTCGTTACCCGCTGTTTCCTCCCCCTTCGGGGGAGAAAACAGCTTCTCTTGATTGGATAAGCGGCTTTTCCTCCCCCTTCGGGGGAGGAAAACGCCTGCCGCGAAACAGATACTATTTTGTAACGGTTACATGATATGACAAAATTGCATCATTTTTCGACACGCTGTTTCCGCGCGTTCCGGTCCTTGTTCCGGCCGGCTTTGGCCTCCTCCATAAAGTACAGCCGGGAGGAGAAATCCTGGAAGTAACGCACGTCTCCGTTGTAGCCGGTGCCGCAGTAGGCGGGGGAGAGCTTCACGCCGCCCATCAGCGTCCCGCCCGAAGCGGTCATATCCTCCCGCTCTCCCGGCATGGTGACGGCCTTGGCGATGACGTTGTGGAGCAGGGAATCCTGCTTTACGTGGAACGGAGCCACGGTGTTCACCAAAGAGCCGAAGCGCTTGATGTTGAGCCGCCTGGGGATGTTGTGGAAATGATAGCGTTTCCCGGCGTCCAGCCCCCGGGGGAGGAAGCGGTCAAAGGGGCTGTTGGGGCGTGTCAGCTCCTGCATCATCAGGCCCACCGCCCGCTTTTTGTCGGGGGAGACCAGGGTCCACATGGTCCGGTCCGGGGTGGAGGAGCGGTAGAATTCCCCGAACTGAAAAACCTCCCGCCAGCGCTTATAGCGGCTGATCTGGCCGCGGATCTCCCTCCGGTCCTCAGCGCCCAGGTCCCGCAGGTTCAGCTCATAGCCCAAAAGCCCGCAGGCCGCCACGTTGAACCGGGTGTCCATGGGGGTCATGCGCAGGGTCTGGTGGTTGGGGCAGGCGGAGACGTGAGCGCCCATGACGGAGGTGGGATAGCCGTAGCTGTAGCCCTCCTGGATCCTGGCCCGGCTCACCGCGTCGGTGTTGTCGCTGGCCCAGATCTGGGGGAAATAGGAGAGGATGCCCAGGTCAAAGCGGTTTCCGCCGGAGGCGCAGCCCTCGAACAGGATGCCGGGAAAGCGCTCCGTCAGAGTGCGCATGACCCGGTACAGGCCCAGGACGTACCGGTGCCCGGCCTCCCCCTGACGCTCCGGGGGCAGGGCGGGGGAGTAGATGTCGGAGAAGAAGCGGTTGAAGTCCCACTTCACATAGCTGATGGCGGCGGAGGAGAAGACCTCTGTCATTTTTTCGATGAGAAAGTCCTGAACGGCGGGGTTGCCCAGGTCCAGCAGCCGCTGGGTCCTGCCCTCGGAGTGGGGCTTGCCGGGGATCGCCATGGCCCAGTCGGGATGAGTGCGGTAGAGGGCGCTGTTCACATTCACCATCTCCGGCTCCACCCAGAGGCCGAAGTCCATGCCCAGCGCCCGGACCTTGTCCGCCAGGCCAGAAAGGCCGCCGGGCAGCTTTTTCAGGTTCACGTCCCAGTCGCCCAGGCCGCGGGTGTCGTCGTCCCGCTCTCCGAACCAGCCGTCGTCCATGACGAACAGCTCGATGCCCAGGTCCTTTCCGCTGCGGGCCAGGGACACCAGGGAGCTTTCCGTGAAGTTGAAGTAGCTTGCCTCCCAACTGTTGAGCAGGACCGGCCGGGGCTTGTACTGCCAGACGCCCCGGACGATGTGGTCCCGGACAAAGCGGTGCATATTCCGGCTGAGCGTACCGAAGCCTTGGGCGGAATAGCTCAGCACCGCCTCCGGCGCTTCAAAGCTCTCGCCCGGTCCCAGGAGCCAGCGGAAGCCGTGGGGATTGATGCCGGAGACGACCCTCGTCCTTCCGAAAGCCCCGACCTCGGCGGCGGCGTAGTGGGCGCCGCTGTAGATCAGATTGAAGCCGAAGCAGTCTCCGCCGTCCTCGGAGGTGTCCGGCCGGTGGAGCATGAAAAACGGGTTGGAGTGGTTGGAGGAGCAGCCGCCCCTGGCCTCGTTGACGAACTTGCCCGCCGGGAGCGGCACCGCAAAGCGCTCCATCTCCCGGCAGTGCGCGCCGTGAAAGGAGCTGACCACCCAGCCCGTGTCCGGCAGGTCGAGCTGCATGCTCATGAGCCGGTCGATCTCCACCGGGGCGGAGCTGTCGTTTACCAGCCGGGCCGACCGGCAGAGCACGTCGCACTCCGGCCAGACCGTGTAGCGCAGCTCCAGCCGCAGGCGGTAATGGGTATCCGTCAGCGTGACGCAGAGCGTCTCCGTCCGCCCCTCCGGCCCCACGGAAAAAGGCAGGGGACTGTCGGAGGGGCGCTTGTCCGTCCGCTCCCACACCCGGTAGACGAAATCGGAGGTCCTGCCGCCGTCGGCGTGGACAAGCTCCAGCATCGGCTCCCGCAGGTCCCCCTTGCCGGGGGAGGAGTATTCGAGGCAGGCGTTCTCGAGACTGAATTCCGGGTGGGCGTTGTCGTAGACCACGGCGCAGCTCGGGGGGTAGGCGTGCCGCTCCGTCAGCGGAGACAGATCCTCCGCCGTCTCCAGCAGCAGGCGTTTGCCGTAGTAGAGCTGTTCGAGCTGTCCGGTGGGCAGCACGCGGAACGCATAGGTGGTGTTGTCGGTGTCCAGTACCCAGGCAGGGCGCTCGCCCTCGATAAAACGGATCATTTCGCTCCCTCCTTGTGCAGCGCACGGATTTTAGACATGATTTCCTTCTCATTGTAGAACAGGAAAATGATCGCCCCGATGAGGCAGGCCACGGTTGCCACGGCGGCGGTGGTGCGGTAGGGGGTCTGGACCTGCTTCAGCAGTTCCGGGGCCAGGGAGGATACGCTGTCAGTATTTGACTGCCCCGCCAGCACCGTGACCGCGGCGGCGGTGATGGAGGTGTAGATCACCATGCTCAGGGCCTGTCCCAGCTTCATGGCAAAGGTTCGGGCGGCGAAGAACATGCCGCTGCGGTCCTCGCCGGTCTCCAGGGTGTTCAGCTCGGACACGTCCGCCACGCAGGCCTGGGGCAGAATGCCCAGAATTGCCATGGGGATGCCGGCACAGACCGCGATGATCACGCCCCAGACCATGCCGGTGCCGCAGAGGGCCGTGAGCAGGAAGACGGCGGCGTAGGCGAAGAAGCCCACGATGATGATGCGTTTTTTCCCCAGCTTGGGGGCCAGGCGGTTCACCACCGGGTAGAGGCAGAGGCTTACCACGGTCATGAGGACCGTGAGCAGGAACGTGTTGTCCGAGGGGATCAGCATGAGCCGCGTCTCAAAGTCCGCCAGACCCGTCTGGAACAGGGTCACGGCGAAGAAATAGATCACGTCGGAGTAGACGAAGCGCCGGAACTGCTTGTTCCTGTAGGTTTTCAGCAGGGAGGAGAAGACCGGGGACTGGACCGGTTTGCCCTCGATGTAGTCCCGCTCGTGGATGAGAAAGGCGGGAATCAGCATGGCAACCGCGGCGATGACGCACATGATGCCGATGGCGATGCGGATGGCGTTTTCCTGGCTGCCGGCGGGCCCCTCCAGCATCCCGGCCAGAGTGGGCACCAGCGTCGCCATGGAGAAGCCGGCGATGTAGGTAAAGGAGATGTAGGTGGACACGTTGATCCGGTGCTCCTGGGTGTCGCCCAGCTCCGCGATCAGGGCGTTGTAGGGGGTGCAGTAGACGGTCATGGTGAAGTAAAACAGCATCAGCAGCACGAACATCATGACGTTGTTGGCGGCCATGGAGGCGGTCTGGGGCAGGATGAACACGGCGGCGGTGACCAGGGCAAAGGGAATGGCCACGGCGCGCATGAACGGGACGCGCCGCCCGCCCTTATAGGTGGCCCGGTCGGACCAGCTTGCCACCAGCGGGTCCGTGACCGCGTCAAACAGCCGCCCCACGGCGGTGATCAGGCCGAAGAGGGTGATGGACGCGAAGATGGGGTTCTGGGTGATGAACTGGCCGAAAATGCCGTTGGTGTCCCCCGGCGCGTGGATGCCGGTGTACAGATGTACCAGCCAGGTGGAGATCACGCCGGAGAGCAGGCTCCAGCCGAACTGCCCCACGGCGAAGATCCAGAGCAAACCGTTGGTGATGTTTTTTTTCGGGGTGAATCCTGTTGACATCGCTTTTTCTCACTTTCCAATTTTTTTTCAGCGCCCGTCCCGCAGGCTCATGGCGAGGGCAACGGCGCGGTAGGCTCCGTCGTAGAGGCCTGCGTCCCGGTTGACGCGGATGCACTTGCACATCTCCCGCAGCAGCGTATCCTCGTCCAGGAACAGGTCCAGCATTTGCAGGGTGTGGGGGATGTCCTCGCACTCCAGCGTGCCGTCGCCCAGCTCGGCGGAGTGGATCGCGCCCCAGCGCTCGTGTCCGCCCACCCGGCGGATGAACAGCTTTGGCACCGGGTAAAAGGACAGCTCGCTGGGCTTGGTCACCAGCACGTCGCAGGCGCGCATCAGCAGATTGGTGCAGTATACCGCCTCGAAGATGTCGCTGTGGCAGAAGACGTGGACGCCCTCCGCTGTCCCGGTCAGGGCGTCCTCGCAGAAGCCTTGCGTGTCCGCCCAGTCGTCAAAGTGGGTGACTGCCGCGCCGCCCAGGCCGGGGACGGCCTTTTGCAGATAGTCCCAGGTCTCCCGGTAGTCCCCGAGGTTCACGAGGAGCGCGGCTTTTTTATTCATGATGGCGGGGCGCAGATGCTTCAAAATCGCGGCGAAGACCTCCTTCTGGGCGCCGGCCCCGCCGATGGTCAGCAAAAAGCGCAGGGGCTCCCCCCGTTCTTTCCGATGTAGCCGGGCGTCGCAGTCGGCGGGAATGTTGGAAACCAGCTCATGATCCACATAGTGACCGGTGCAGACCAGACTGTCCGGAGGCATGGGGCGCAGGACGTCCCGCCCCTGCATTCCGTTTAAGATGCGGTAGCCCAGATAGGAGTTGCGGGTCTGGATCGTGTGGACGCTGCCCTCCGCCAGATGCAGGGCCATGGGCCAGTTGTCCGGGATGGCGTTGACCACGTATTGCATCCCCGCATGGATGGCAGCCTGGGATGGCCAGACGTGGGTGCCGATGATCGGAATGTCCTTTGGCACGTTCCGGAACACGGGGGCCATGAGCTCCGTCATCTTCTGGTCCGAGGCGTTGTAGCTCAGCTTCCGGAAGCCCTCGCAGTTCATCGGCTCCCACACCAGGGCGTTGAAGAGCTTTGAGCGCTGGCTCAGCCGGGAACCCAGGGAATACAGGTCGTTCTGCGCGCCGATGACCTTGGTGCAGGTGGTGTCGGGGTAGGAATTCAGATCCATCCAGTAGGGTTTGCAGCCCAGGGCGTGGGCGGCGGAGGCCATGGCGATGGAGATGCGGTAGTGTCCGAAGCCCATGCGGATGTTGCCCACAATGAGGCCCTTTTCCCGGTCAAAGGGCAGGCTGTCCCCGGTTCCCTCGTTCACCCGGAGGTCGCAGACGCCCAGAGGCTCATACAGCACGGGGTTGGGTGCGAGGCGCACCGGGTAATCCGCACCGGAATCGTCCCCGAAGCGGCGGGCGAAGCTGCGCTTGCTTCGGAGGGCTTTTTTGCGGTCCCTCGGCGCAATTTCGTTTTCAAAGATAACGCTGCTCCTGTCTGTCATAGCTGCTTTCTCCTCTTATATTGTTTATTCTAGTTGCAAATCACTTCAAAGGGGATCTTCACCGGCTCCGTGCCGGGGGCGGAGAGGGTCAGAGCGGCATGTCCGGACCTGCCAACGGTCCTCACATAGGTCCCGCCCAGGCCCCCCTGGATGGGCGCGCTGGGAGGGCCGATGAGGGCGATGGGGCCCTCGATGCCGATGGCGGCGGAGCCGTTCCAGAAAGAAAGGACAGCGCCGTTCTGGTCCGTGACGGCGATGCGCACCAGGGCAGCGTCGTAGGTGTTCCCGGCGCACAGCCGCGTGTGGTCCGCCCGCGCCGTCAGGCGCAGCTCCTCCACCGTGGAGCGGATGACGGACTTGACCACCTGCCCGGACCTGACCGCGTCAAAGCGGTAGACCGTCGCCTGATTGCCCCAGTCCCCGATGTATTTGCCGTACAGGGAGAAGAGGTCCTCCGTCTTCATGTGCCAGCGGGTCCGCAGCTCCGCGGCGGATTTGAGCATTGCCGGCGTCGTCTCTCCCAGGCCATAGCGGGCGGCGCGGTTGAGCAGACCCTTCACCAGCTCCGCCTGCCGGGGGTCCATGCCCTCCCTGGCCTCCAACTGGCCGCCGATGAAGTCGTCGATCTCAATGGGCGGGAACGTCATGTTCCGGTAGGGCGAGTCGGCGTGGGTGTAGGCGCGGAGAAACACTCCGTTCCGGTACAGCCGCACCTCGTCGGCGTTGGTAAAGACGAACAGCCGGCCCCGGATGCCCTCCGGCGACTCGCCCAGATCCATGGATGAGCTGACCTCCAGCACCGGAGTGAAGTCCTGCCTTGCGGCGTAGACCGCGGCGGCCAGCTTGGGATTCCGGAACATGTCCATGACCCCGTGGTAGCACACCCGGTCCCCGCTGCCGAAATCCCTGTGGGTGTTGTAGTCAAACATGCACCAGCCAAAGGAGCCGGCGATGTCCTCCTCTCCCGCCACGGCGTCCAGCACCGCAGCGTGGCGCAGGGCGTGGTTCAGGCGGTGGCGCTCGCTGTCATAGGTCTTGGTGGGATACATGTGGCCGCAGTATTCGGTGATGAGATAGGCCCTGTCGGGCGCGGAGGTGACGGAGCGCTTGGCAAGACAGCCCAGGTTGCTCCCGTCGTGGGAGAAGTCGTTGTAGGTGTACACGTCTTCCAGGAGACGGCTCTTTTTCAGGGCGCGGACGCCGCCGGTGCATCTGCCGGGGTCCAGCTTGCGGGCCAGGGCGTTGGTTCGGGCGTAGAGGGCGTCGTCGTCCTGAGATTCGTTGATCCGCACCCCCCAGAGGATAATCGAGGGGTGGTTCCGGTACTGCAATATCATGTCCCGGACGTTTTCCACCGCCTGGTCCTTCCACGCCTCGTCTCCGATGTGCTGCCAGCCGGGGATCTCCATGAACACCAGCAGTCCCAGCTCGTCGCAACGGTCGATAAAGTGCGGGGACTGGGGATAATGGGAGGTGCGCACGGCGTTGACGCCCACCTCCCGTTTGAGAATGTCTGCGTCCAGCTTTTGCATCCGTTCCGGCATGGCGTAGCCCGCATAGGGGTAGCTCTGGTGCCGGTTCAGGCCGACGAGCTTGAGCTTCTGTCCGTTGAGGTAAAAGCCGTCCTTTTTCCACTCCGCGCGGCGAAAGCCCACCGCGTCCTCCCGCCGGTCCAATACGGCACTGTCCTCCAGCAGTTCCGTCGTCAGGGTGTAGAGGGCGGGACTGTCCGGGGACCAGGGACGGATGCCGGGGATCAGGAAGCGCTTTTTCGTCTCCGCGCCCCGGAGGGGGTAGCTTTTCCGGAAGACCTCCGCGCCGCTCTCCCGGTCCGTCAGGGTCTGGCGCAGCGCCATGCCGTCCCGGAGCGGCCCGTCCACCGTCACGCCGGAGATCAGCACATCCGGCAGGTCCGTCCGGGGGAACACGTCGGCAATGCTTGTCCCGTCCCGCAGCTCCAGGGAGACCTCCCGGTAGATCCCGCCATAGGTCATGTAGTCGATGACAAAGCCGAAGGGCGGCTGGTTCAGGCTCTCGCGGCTGTCCACCCGGACCGTCAGCAGCGCCGTGCCGCCGGGGGAGAGGCAGCCCGTCAGCTCCGTGTCAAAGGCGGTGTAGCCGCAGCGGTGCTCTGAGAGCTTTTTTCCGTCCACAAACACCTCCGTCCGGTGGGCGGCGGCCCCGATGCGGAGAAAGACCCGCTTGCCTGCCCAGTCCTCCGGGACCTGCAGCAGCTTCCGGTATCCGCCCACCGTCTGATAACATTCCTCACTGAAATAGTGCAGGGGCGTGGTGCAAAAGCTGTGGGGCAGGTCCGCCAGGACCGTGCCCTCCACAGGTTCCCCGGCCGCAAAAGCGTCGTTCCAGCGCTCCGTGAACTCCCAGCCGTAGTTCAGCCCGATGCTTGCCCGCATAGAATGAGTCCTCCCCGTTTCGGTTTTTCTTCGGTATAGTATAATGCATTTTTCCCATTCTGGCAATGGCGGAATCCCGTTTTTTGGGTATATTTTTCAAACCCCGCGGGAATACTTTTCCGAGAACCGAATCACAGGGAGGCGTGATGGATATGAAAGTTTGCGACATCATGAGCGGCCGCGTGGTCAGCGTCCGCCAGGACGAGCCGGTTTCCGCCGCGGCGCGGCTGTTGAAGCACAGCAACATCGGGGCCGTGCCGGTGTGCGACGGCCATGACCGGCTCCGGGGCATCCTGACGGACCGGGACATCGTTACCCGCTGCGTGGCCGTCGGAGCGGACCCGGAAACGCTGCCCGTCAGCGAGATCATGAGCCGGGGCGTGGTCACGGCGGGACCCTTTGACGAGCTGGAGAGCGCGTCTGCGCGGATGCGCACAGATCAGGTCCGGCGGCTGCCGGTGCTGCAGGAGGGCAGGCTGGTGGGGGTGCTGAGTCTGGCGGACCTGGCTACGGACCCCATGACGGAGATGGAGGCAGCCCAGGCGCTGACGGACATCTCCTCCAATCTCCGCAGGAAATGAGGGCAGAAAAGCCGGAGGCGCGGGAAAATGCCGCGCTTCCGGTATATTCATCCTTATTTGTAATATTTTCGGACATATCCCCCTTGCGCAGGCAGGGGGCTTTATGCTATACTTTCACAATAAACAATTATGAATAGGAGGAATGTACCCATGAACAATATCCCCCAGGTCAAGCTGGGCATCATCGCCGTCTCCCGCGACTGCTTCCCCATCGCCCTGTCCACCCAGAGAAGACAGAACATCGTAAAAGCCTGCAAGGGCGGGCTGTACGAGTGTCCCGTCACCGTGGAGAACGAGACGGACATGCTCAAGGCCGTGGCGGACGTGAAAGCGGCGGCGTGCAACGCCCTGGTGGTCTTCCTCGGCAACTTCGGCCCGGAGACCCCCGAGACCCTGATCGCAAAATACTTTGACGGACCCGTGATGTTTGTGGCCGCCGCGGAGGGCGACGGCGACATGATCAACGGCCGCGGCGACGCCTACTGTGGAATGCTCAACTGCTCCTACAACCTGGGTATGCGCCACCTCAAGGGCTACATCCCCGAGTACCCGGTGGGTACGGCGGAAGACCTGGCCGGCATGATCGCGGAGTTTGTGCCCATCGCGCGGGCTGTCATCGGCGTGAAGAACCTGAAAATCATCACCTTCGGCCCCCGTCCCCAGGACTTTTTCGCCTGCAACGCTCCCATCAAGGGTCTGTATGAGCTGGGCGTGGAGATCGAGGAGAACAGCGAGCTGGATCTGCTGGTCTCCTATCGGGAGCACAAGGACGATCCCCGCATCGACGGCGTCTGCAAGGACATGGCCGAGGAGCTGGGCGTCACCGGCAACAACTATCCCGAGCTGCTGCCGAGAATGGCGCAGTTTGAGCTGACCCTGCTGGATTGGGCCGAGGGCCACAAGGGCGCACGGCAGTACGTGGCCTTTGCGGACAAGTGCTGGCCCGCGTTCCCGAAGGAGTTCGGCTTCGAGCCCTGCTTCGTCAACTCCCGTCTCGCCGCCCGGGGCATCCCCGTGGCCTGCGAGGTGGACATCTACGGCGCGCTCAGCGAGTACATCGGCGCCTGCGTCTCCGGCGACGCTGTCACCATCCTGGACATCAACAACTCCGTCCCCGCCTCCATGTGGGAAAAGGAGATCCGCGGCAAGTACGACTACAGCCTCACCGACACCTTTATGGGCTTCCACTGCGGCAACACCCCGAGCTGCAAGATGTGCGCGGACCGGGCAGTGAAGTACCAGCTCATCCAGCACCGCCTGCTGGAGCCGGAGGGGAGCGAGCCCGACTTCACCCGCGGCACCCTGGAGGGGGACATCGCCCCCGGCGAGATCACGTTCTACCGTCTGCAGTGCG
>JAFTBW010000180.1 GCA_017455015.1 Oscillospiraceae bacterium
GTGAGCACGGTCTCGTCGGACTCGCCGTCGGGGTCCGGGAACAGGGGCGCAGCGGCTTTTCCGTCCCCGCCTGCGTCCAGGTCCGGCAGCCTGTCCGGGACGGTGGCGTCGTCCGCTTTGTCCTCGTCGTTCTCCTGGTCCTTTTTCAACAGGGCCATGGCGGTCCGGCGGCCGTGACGGTCCAGACGGCTGGGCGTGACGGCACAGGATGTGCTCTCCGCCAGCGCGTCCGCCCTGCCCTGCCTCGCCGCGGTCCGGGCGGCGAAGTTCACCGGCGTGTACGGCCCAGGCGCGTCCGGTTCATCCGCCGAGGTGTCCGCCGCGGGCAAATCGCCGGGGGCATCGGCAGCGGGATCCGATGCCGCAGTGTCCGCTGTGGAGGGAGCCTTTGCGTTTCGGATGCGGTCGATCTCAGATTGCCTGTACGCTTGCCAGTCGGTCACCTCGCCGTCCTTCAACGACTTTAGCGCCGCCAAAAACCGCAGCTCGCTCTCCGAAGGCAGCGTCAGCTCCGGGGGGGCCGGAACGGGATCCCCGGCGGTCTGCGCCGCAGCGGCAGCGGTCAGCCAGGTCTGACGCTTTGCATTGTCCTCCTCCGCCTCCAGGTCTCTGGCGGCCTTTGCGATGGGAGCCCAGTAGCCGATCCCCCTCAAATAGCGGTTGTCGTTGATGAGCAGCACACTCTTGGCCCGGGTGGCGGCCACGTAGAGCAGGCGGCTGCGTTCGGCGGCGGTGTAGGCGCTCTCTTCCGCCTCGCAGACGTCCCAGTTCAGTTCCCGGCCGATGACCTGGGTCCTCCCGAACGCACCGGATGTTCTCTCCGTCACGCACAGGTGGAGGGTCCGGTCCCTGCCGGCGGTCTCCCGGTACTCCGTGACCGTAAAGTCCTTTTTCTTGCCCGCGGCGAGGATCACGATCTCCCCCTCCAGCCCCTTGGCCTTGTGAAGGTTCATGACACAGACGCAGTCCCCGACCGGCTCCAGCGGCATCTCGGACTCCACGGTCTCCTCCGCCAGCTCCAGCGCCCGCGCGGCCAGCGCAGCAAAATCCCGCTCCCGCTCATTGCGCAGCACGCCCAAAAACTGCTGCACCCGGGCGTAATCCACCCGGCGCTGGGCGGACGTGCCAGTCTTCGGCCACAGCGCGCCCACAGAACCGAAAAGCAGTTCTATCACGGCCATTGCGGGTTTTTCTATCGCAGCGCGGCGCAGCCGCCGCAGCTCCAGCAGCGCGGCGCAGAGCGCCAGCAGCGCCTCATCCCGGGGCTGCTCCTGCCGCAACGCCGCCGTCAGCGATTCCAGAACCGTTTCCGGCCTGGTCACGGGCGCGCCGTCCGGGCCAGCCGTCTGAACGCGGCGAAAGAGGGCGGGCAGATCGCGCCCTCCGGAGCGCTCCCGGAGCCGCCTGATGTCCCGGTAGGCCGCGCCGTAGCAGCGGTGCAGCACATTCAGGAGGCGCAGGGTGTCCTCCGGCTCCAGCAGATAGCGCAGGAAATGCACCGCTGCGGCAATGGGCGGCGTCCCGGAATAGACCGCCTCCCCGGTGAGGATGACCGGGATACCCCTTTTGCGCAGGGCATCGGCGTAGGCGTTGGCGTCCTGCTTTTCCGGAGTGAGGATCAGAAAATCCCGGTAGCTGGGCGTCGGGGCGGGGTCGTTCTTCCGGGGGACCAGGGGGACGGCGTTTTGGATCATCGCCTGCACGAAGCAGGCCACCGCCTCCGGATCATTCCCGGACTCGTAGGCGAGAACGCGGGAGCGCGGGTCTTCCCGGCGGGCAACAAGCCTGTCCCCGGCATCCCGTCCCACGGCCGTCATATCCTCATAGGGAGCCTGATAGGCGGAGCCGGTCAAGACGGGGTAGGTTTCTTTCGCCTGTTCTTCGGCGGCGTCCCCCCTGCCCGGCTGGAAGGTCCGGCGGGAGAAATCGCAGATCTCCCTGGTGCTGCGGAAATTAAAGTGCAGCACGTGGACCTCTCCGAAGCCCTGTTTTTCCCGGAAGCACCGCTTGACCCGGTCATAAATGCTCACGTCCGCTCCGCGAAAGCGGTAGATCCCCTGTTTGGGGTCGCCCACCAGAAAGAGGCTGCCGGGCCGCGGCTTGCAGTTCTCCCAATCCCCGGAGGCGTACAGCCGCGCATCCGCGCTCCCGTCGCCGGCCAGGTAGAACAGCAGCTCGGTCTGGATGGCGTCGGTGTCCTGGAACTCGTCCACATAGAAACAGCGGTAACGGCTGCGGAAGTAGTTCCGGGCTTCCTCGCTGGCGCGAAGCATATTGCGGGCCATCACCAGCACGTCGTTAAAGGTTGCGGCGGTCAGTTGAAGCTTCTCATTCCGGTAATCCTCCACGCTGGGCGCCAGCAGGTTCATCACGTCCCGGTGGAGCAGATAGGCAAGCAAAACGCCGAAGGCGCCGGGGTCCTCCCGTTCTTTCCCGTCCGCTCCCTTGACCTTTGGCTTCCAGTGTGCGCCGATGAGCTTCTCGGCGGTGTTTTTGGACAGCTCCAGGCGCTTGACGGATTTCTGTGTTTTGTGCTTGGCGAAATAATCCCGAAACGCCCCCAGCTCAGCGCACTCCAGGTTCCTGTCGATGGCGAAAAAGGCGACGCCCCGGCAGTCCTCCACCAACCGCATCAGAGCGGTGTCCAGCCAATCGGCGGCCTGGGGGGTACGGTCGATCAGCGCAGTCAGCCCATCCAGCGCAGCCTGGCACTCGGAGATCGATGCCGTTTTTGGCGCGCCCTGCACCCGCGACAGCAGACCGTCCGTGCCGCCGGCGCTCTTTTGCTTGAACATTGGGGTGAAAAAGGCACTGTAGGCGTTATAATACTGCTCCCACTGCTCCTTTGAAACCACGGAGCCGTAGGCCGTGCCGACGACTGCGGAGTGTCCGCGGTAGAACCGGATCAGTTCCGTCAGCCCCTCCCCGCCGGCAGCAAAGTCCGCGTCCTGCCGTTCCAAGAGCCGCAGCAGGTCCGGTTGGACCAAATCCTTCAGGATTGAATTGTCTTTCAGCGTCCCCCGCAGCCCGTACACCAGCTCCAGCGCCCGGTCGGGCAGCTCCTGCTCCACCTTTTGCATGGCCGGGTCGTTCGCCGGAGGGCAATATGGCCTGAAATCCCCTCTGCCGCAGCAGGCGAGGAAGGCGCTCTGCAGCGTCGCGTACCGGAGGGCGTAGCGCTCCTCCACCGCACGGAAATCCGAAGCGCGGCGGCGGCGGCTCCGGGCAAAGAAGTCCTTTGCCAGGTGCGTCTCGTCCGACTCCATGACGCCGCTGAGACCCAGGGGATTGGCGAAGGGCATGGTGGTCAGCAGCTTGCGGCAAAAGCTATCAATGGTGCTGATCTGGATCTCGTCAATGTGCTCTGCCAGAGCAAGCAGCTTCGCGATGCTTGCCGCGGCGGCTGCAATCGTTTCTTCGCACGCCCCGCGTTCCCGGGCCTGCCGCTCCGCCGCCTCAGCCTTTGCCAGCCGGCCGCGGAACTCCCGCTCCAGCTTGCTCTGGAGCTCCTGGGTGGCTTTCACGGTGAAGGTGATCGCCACAAGCTGATCCGGGGTACAGAACGGAGTCCCATCGTCCCCCTCGGCCAGCAGCAGGTTCACGATGCGGTTGGTCATCGTAAAGCTCTTTCCCGCACCGGCGCCGGCCTCGATGAGATAGTTGGTCAGGAAGGTGGAATTGTCCCGCTCGCCCATCAGGGTGGCCCGCAGGTCCTGCTCTTTTTGCAGCGCAGTGTCAACCGCCGGCGTTGCCATCTACCGTCCCTCCCTTTCCATCATCTCCGTCTTTCCCGGCGTCCGCAGCCCCAGTTTCTTTGTCGGGGCTGCACAGCGGGCACAGCTCCCGGAACGGGCAGATGTTCCGGCACTTCCGCAGCAGCTCCAACTGCGCGTCCAGGGGAATTTTCACCAGAGTCCCGCCGCGCGCCACCCAGGGGGTGGCCGTCAGGCAGGTCTCCTCATCGGAGATCTCCTCCAGCAGCCGCTCCGTGACAAGCGCCGCGTTGACATTGTCCGCAGCCTCCGCCTTGAAGTAGACCGCCTCAGCCGCCCCTTTGGCCAGGCCGCCCAGCATCAGGTAGCCCGCCTCCCCCGGGTCGATGGCGCCGCCGCTGAGGACGCGCTCCGCCTCGGCGTAAAAATAGTGCTGGATGTGGTAGTCCCGCTCCTGCTTCTGCTTTTCCGGGTCGCCGGTCTTGTAGTCCAGGACGGCCCAGGTCCCGTCGGGACACTCGTCCAGGCGGTCCACCTGGCCCCTGAGACGCAGGCTGCGGCTGCCCAGCGAAAGCGTGACGGGCGCCGCGCTGCCGCCGAACTTCTGTTCCGTCTCCCGCACGGCGCGGCCTTGGGCATCGGTCCAGGCGATGGCGGCGCGGACCATGGCCTTTTGCAGCGCGCGCTCCGCGTCCTCGGTTTCCCGGTCGTCCGGCGGCGGGTTTCGCAGGAGGCAGGTCCTCCAGCTCTCCCGAAAGAGTTCTTCCTCCAGCGCCGTGCGCGCAGGGAGGGACAGACCCGGGTCCGCTTTCAGCGCCTTGAAATAGTTTTCCAGCACCTCATGCACCAGCTTGCCCCGGGCGTTGGCCTCCAGCCAGCGGCCGGCGTGCCAGACGGGCAGCGTCTCGTCCCGTGCCCCCAGCGCATAGATGAGGTAGAATTTGAACGGGCATCTCAAGGCCGTCTCAATGCTGCTGGGCGAAAACTCCCGCCCGGCCAGCCAGCCGTCAAAATCCCGGGCGGCCGCCGGCGCCATGGGCTCGGCTCCCCCCGGGTCGGGCTCAGGCAGCGGCGCAATGGCCGTATCACCGGCCGTCAGGAGATCGTCACAGGCGCACTCCGCCCTCCGGGGCAGCCAGGTGTGCTCCGTCTCCGGCAAGCGCAGCGCCTCCAGCTCCCGGGCACATTCAAGCTTGATCTGCCGCTCCGCGTCGTAGCCCGGCCAGCAAAGGATGAGATCGGCGTTTTCGTTCAGCAGGAGCTGCAAGAAGCGGAAACGCGTCTCTCGCCCGGCGTCCCGGCCCAGAGAAAGGCGGGGGCTGAGGGCTGCGCGCTCACGGTCCAGCAGCACGGCGCTCTCCCGCCGGTCGGAGAAGACGCCGTGGCCCAGCCCAAGGACGTAGACGTGTTCCCGGCAGGCAAGCCAGCCCTGCCGCAGCGGCAGGCAGAACAGCTTGCCGGGACAGGCATTTTCCGCCAGGACGCTCCGCCCAAAGAGAAGGCGCCGCAGCCAGTCCAGCAGCCGCTCCCCGGTGGGAATGTGGGAAACGTGGCGCACCGCGTCCATTGCCGCCGCGGCAGCGGAGCGCTCCGGGGCAGCGGACTTCGACGCGCTGTCCAGAAAGCGGAGCATGGCCTCCCGCTGCTCGGGGAGCGTGTGGCCGCGGCTGTCCGCCAGCACAAAGAGGTCGGAAAGCCACGCCCGCCAGATTTCGCTCTGGACCCGGTAGGATCGTTTCTTCCGATCGTCTTCCGTCTTCTCCAGATTCTCCCGGAAGAAGTCCACGGCGTCGAGGTATCTCTGGCGGGGATCGTCTCTTCCGCCCCAGCCCACGCGGTACTCCCGCAGGATATTCGCCAGGTGACCGGCTCCGGCCGAGCGAACGCCGGCGGCACGAAGGGTTTTCGCGTCACAATAGGCCCGGGCGTTGCTGAGGCAGCCGTACCCGGTCAGAAGCCGGCGGATCAGCTCCGCGTCGAAAAAGCGGCGGTTCAGCTCGCTCATCAGTCCCAGCGCCCCGCTCAGGCGGGTCTGCTCGATGGGGACGCCGGAGGACATGCTCACCGGCACGCCAAAGCCTGCCGCGGATTCATAGAGCAGCGGTGCGTAGCTCCCGGAGCTGTAGACCACGGCGCAGCGGTCCAGGGGATAGCCCTTTTCCAGAATGTCCCGGAAGACAAACTCCACCTCTACCTGCACGCCCATGCAGTTTTCCAAGCGCGTATTGCGGGCATTGTGGAAAGCATAGGGGTCCGCCGTGGGCAGGCCGGAAAGGTCCGCGCCCGGCAGCGGGGTGTCCCCGGGGACGGGCAGCGGGATGCGCTCCGGCTCCCGCTTTCCGCTGACGGCGCGAAGAAGCTGCGTCTCCAGGGCAGTGAAGCGCATGGCAGGCAGCGTCACAACGCGTTTGTCCGGCTGCGTTTGCGCCTCCTGTGCGGCGTGGGCAAGCAGGTCGGAACGGTCCCAGAGCTTTTCCGCCGCTTTTTTTGCGGCGTAGACCTCCCGCAGCTTTTGCAGGTCCGCCTGTTTCCCCGCCCCGGTCAGCGGGCCGATTTGCTCCGTCTCCAGCTCGGTCAGCGTGCGCGAAAGCTCCCGGGCCGCGGGAAGAGAGCCTGCGCTGTCCTTCGTGAACATCCCCTCCTGCGATGCCAGGACGCAGGACAGCAGAGCCGATGCCGCCTCGTCGTCGTTCATGAGCCGGGGCGCTTCCGGGGCGGAGAGCAGTCCGGCGCAGCAGTCCAGCGCCAGAGAGTAGCTTGTCTCCGCCCGGACGCCAAACAGCGGCCCGCAGTGCGCGGCGACGGCTGTCAGAAGTCTCCTGCCCGCGGCCCGGCTTTGGCACACAAGCACCGTTTCCCTGGGGGGCGAATCCCCTCCTCCCAGGGCGGCATAGATCGTCTGATAAAAATGCATCGTGTATTTCATCCTTTCGGCAGGCACAGTCCCGCCGCCGCTCAATCCAGTCCGTTGGTGATGCGGTAGAGATTCCGGGCGTAGCTGTCCGTCATGCCGCTGATGTAGTCCGTGACCATGAGAAAGCGGAGATAGAGTTCCTCCGCATCCGCGCTCTCCCGGCTCTGGCTGCCCGCGGCGACCCTGGCCTCCACCCGCTCCTTGGCCCCCAGGTAGTCCATCCGAAGGTTGTCCGGGATCATGTGGACAAAGCGGTCGTCGATGGTGCTCATGTGCTCCCGCTCGTCCCGCTCGTCGGCGTACATGACAGCGCGGATGAAGTCCTCCAGCAGCGACTCGATGATCTTTTTCGCGGAGAGCTCCAGTGCGATGAGCTCCTGGGCGTCGTACACATAGCTGGACATGGCCCGCTTGAGGATGCGCAGCGTGTCGGTGAAGTTGTTGCCCTCCAGGATGTCGGCGGTGAACTCCCCCGCCATGATGGCACCGTAATTGCTGTTGAACGAAAACATGGCGCAGTACATGCCCCAGAGGCGCAAGTCCTCCAGCCAGTTTTCAAAGATGGCAAACTCGATCTCCGGGGTGTCGCTGTGGGAGAGGGATTTGCGGAGCACGCTCTTCCCCGTTCCGAGCTGCCGGGCGGAACCGTCCTCCATCCGGTCCAGGGCTTTTTCGAGGGAGCGGATCTGGTAACGGGCGTATCTGGCGCTGTAGACGCGCTTGTCCAGCGCCGCGACAAAGTCCTTTAATCCATCCTCCCAGGCGATGGCCTTGCGCGCAGCGTCCACCCTGGTCCGCTCGTCCCCGTCCTGCTCCTCCGGAGGAGCAAGGCTCAGGTCCACCCCCCGCGCCCGGAGCGCGATATAGTTCCGGAGCTTGTCGCAGAACGCCGCATCCCCGGCCGGCGGGGCCGCCGCTACGTCGCGCCTCAGGTCCGCAAGGGCTTTGTCCGGCAGCTCCTGCATGAGCCTGTCCGCCTCTTTCACGTAAAATTCTACGAACTCCCGGACCGTGAAGCGGCCTTTCTTCACGCTGTCGGCAAGATCGGCGGCGGCGTAGGCGATGTCGTCCGCCGCCTCCATGATGAACACGATGGGGTGGCGCAGATATGTCCCGTCCGCCGCCTTTGTGCCGGTGGCGGTGCAGATGTCCTCCATCAGCTCCCGCTCGGCGTAGTAATAGCCCATCTTGTGGCGTTTCACGTCCGGGTCGTCCTTGCGGAAATCCGTGGAGGGGTTGGGGTACTTGATGAGCGTGTTCATCACAGCATAGGTCAGGTTCACGTCGTGGCTGGTCTCCCGCAGGCCGCTCTTGGAGAGGATGCGCAAGCCCTGGGCGTTGCCCTCAAAGTTCTCAAAATCCGCGGTCATCCGCCGGTCCACGCTGTTCAGCAGTTCCCCAACGGGGCGTCCCCGAAAGCGGAAGCTCCCGTCCCGGAATTTCTCCTTGAACCAGTCCCGGATCACCTCCTCCCCGTAGTGGCCGAAGGGAGGGTTTCCGGTGTCGTGCAGCAGTCCAGCACAGGCGGCGACGGTGGCGATCTGCGACACCAACTCCGGGTTCCCGGCGAACGCGTCCAGGCGCAAAAAGTCAGTGCCCTGCCCGATCATCCGCGCAAGCTGGCGCGCGATGGTGGACACCTCCATCGAGTGGGTCAGACGCGTGCGGACAAAGTCGCTCTTGTCCAGGGGGAAAACCTGGGTCTTGTCCTGGAGGCGGCGAAAAGCCTGGCTGGAGATGATCGAGAGGTAGTCATCGTCAAATTCACTCAGGTCAAATTGGGAAAACTGTTTCGGTTTTGCTTCCTTTTGCTGCTGGCGTCTGGCGCAGAGCAGTTGGTTCCAGTCCATCTTCTTCCTCCCTGCCGTATGCTTTTTCTGTTTTGGCATCTGATGCCATATAGTGAAATTATAACTGCCGGGAGGAAGAAATGCAAGCATCGCCTTCATTTTGTTATACGCCGCCGGTACCCGTCCGGGTACCGGCGGCAGTTGCAGGTATAGGAGCTTGCGCTTTACACACCTCGAATATACAGGGTCCTGTGGGAGCCGGTCTTTCTACAGCACGCGGTAATAGGGACAGATATTCTCATAGCTTCCGTCTTTCCTGCGGAAGCCCCCGGGTATCGTTCCAAGCTGTACAAACCCGAGCCGCTCGTACAGATGCCGGGCATGGACGTTGCTCTCGACCACCGCGTTGAACTGGAGGACCCGGAAGCCGAGCCTCCTCCCCTGTTCCAGGCAATCCCGCACCAGCTTTTCGCCGATATGCGCTCCCCGGCAGGAAGACGCAACAGCATAGCTGGCGTTGCAAATATGCCCGCACCGCCCTACATTGTTTGGGTGCAGGATATAAAGGCCGACGACCGCGCCATCCTCCTCGGCCACTCCCGTGTAGGACTGCGACCGGAAAAATGCCTCTCCCGACTCCTGTGTAAGCTCATCCTCCTGGGGAAACGCGATACCGTCCCGCACCACTTCGTTCCAGACGGCGATCATCGTAGGAAGGTCTTTTGCTTCATAAGCTCTGACCAATGGTTTCACCTCTTCCGCAAGCCGCGCTTTCCCGCGCGGCCGTGTATTTCCGCATGTGGATCGTATGTATATTATAAATCATTTGTCAATCCTTTTCTGCCTCTCCTGAAAGGGGAAGTGAAAAACGCGGCCCCTCCCCCAGAGGGGGGAGGGGCCGCGCCCGCTTTTTTGAAAGGACCGCTATCCTTCGTTCGTGCCGTTATCTGCTCACCGGAGCGCTCATATAGTCATACACCGGGACGGAATTGCCGTCCAGGAAGAATACCCGCACCGAAGACGCCTTTGCGCTGTCGCATGTGACGGTCAGCGTCTGTTCCGCCGCGGAGACGGTCAGCGGCGCGACGCCCAAAAGCTGTCCGAATTCGCCGAAAACCGCGCAAAAGCCTTTGGCGTAGGTACTGCCCTCCGGCGGTGTGAAGCGCACCGTCACGCCGCCCGCGGTCACGGCGGCGGACAGGCTCCCCGGGTCCAGCGCCTCCGCCGTGACGGCAAAGGATGCGGAAGATACGGAGCTGTCCGCGCGGCCCACGGAGACAGCGATGGCCTTGACGGTCATACTGCCGTTGATCGGGATGGGGCCGTCGTACCGTTTGCTGCCGGCGGTGGGCTCTTTTCCGTCGGTGGTGTAATAGATGACCGCGTCACGATCGGCGCAGGTGATCTCCACCGCGCTGTTGCGGGCCACCGTCCCGGAGGCCACGGACAGAACCGGCTCCGCCGTCTGCTTCTGCGCTGCGGCAGTGCCGTTCTCAGTGTGGTTCTCCCCCATCGCGGTCCCGGCATAGCTGGTCACGGCGCCGCTGACGGTCAGCGTGAGCGCCGTTCCCGCCGGGACCGGCTCCCGGGTTTCAAGGAGCACGGTGCGCGTGTAGGTGGTTTCGGCGGAATCCACGTTCGCCGGTGCGTGGCCCCGCTCCACAGGGGTGACGCGCTCAATGGCGATGGCCGCCTCGGGCGAGACGGAGCAGAGGGAATAGCTTGCCGGGTTCAGCACGCTGTCCGCTCCGCCGTCCGTGTCCGTCATGTACTTGCTGAAGGTGACATAGATGCCCCCGGTGGTATACCGCACGTCCGCCACCTTCGGCGCGGAGGCGTCTACCAGCGGGATGTTCACGTCGAGCTGCGGCGGCAGGACGGGCAGGAAGCGCATGGGCTCATCGTTGACAGAGCGGTTCTCCGTCGCCGCAACGTCGTTCCGGCTGCTGCCGGCGGCGTAGCCGTCCTTTTCCGCCGTGACGTACCAGAGGCCCTCCGGCACGTCCCAACTGTAATGGCCGCTCCCGTCGGAGGCGAGCGGGTTGGCCTGGCCCAGGTAGGCGCTGTCGTCGTGCCGGACGAGGCTTTGCGTGCTTTCGCTTTCGTCATACCGCCACAGCGTCACGGTGGCGTCCGCGACCGGATTCTCGATGACGCCCTCGTATATGACGCCGGAGGGGTCGTGTACGGGCGTGGTTTCCGCGGTCACGGGGGGCTTGTAGGAGTCGGAGAAGGGGTCGTTGAACACGTTCTCGTCCACGCTGTGGATGGGGAAGCCGATCTCGTTGTTGTAGTCCTTTTTCTCCTGCTCAGAGCTCTTCATGTCCCGCTTGCGCTCGCTGTCCGAGGCCTTGTAGCCGTCCACCCGGCCGAGGAAGCGCTGCACTGCCTCCTGAACGTCGGCGTTGTTGGTGTCGTTGGCCGCCTTGAGGAAGGTGCTGTAGAGGTCGATGGCGAAAGAGGCCTCCGCGCCGATGGGTCCGCCGAACAGGCCGATGATGCCCGAAGCGCCGCTGAGCTGGGCGGTGACGTTCTGGGTGAACGCATCCTGCACCCCCGCCATACCGATGGCGCTCTCCAGGTCGCCCAGCTCCTCCAGCAGCTGCTTTGTCTCCTTTTTGCCGAGGGAGGCCCGGTAGGCGTAGCTGGGGTTCTTCTCCAGGTCGGAATAGTACTTGTAGTTTGCCAGAAGCTGCTCGCGGATGCCGCCGATGTCGCCGAACTTCGTCGCCTGGCCCTGGGGCACCTGGCCCGCCATCCAGGAGACGCCGGTGACAATGCTCTCCTCGGCGCTGACGGAATAGGAGCCCTGGACGAATTTCAGCTTGCCCACGTCCACGATCTGCCGCTCGTCGCCCAGGGTGACCTTGTGGAGCTTTTTCGCAGCGCCGACCCACTTGCTTCCCAGATAACCCGTGGCGCTGAGGGCCATGCCGTTATAGGTGCTGTCCTGCACCTTGTCCAGCTTGACGCCCCAGTTCATGCCGCCCTTGCGGTTGGCGGCGGAGGTGGCCATGAGGCGGAATACGGCCTCTTCCTCCGGGGTAAAGGGACTGTCCTCCAGGATATCCGCGCTCAGCTCGCCGGCGTCCGTATAGCGGTAGGGCGGCTCCGTGCCGTTGGGGATCTGGTTTGCCGCCAGATGGATGGGCGAGGTGGCTCCCGGCGGGATCACCGCCGTCTGGCAGCGCATCCACTTGCCCTCCTTGACGCTGTAGATATACTCCACCTTGAGCGAGGAGCCGATCATCTCGCCGGTGGTCCTGCGGAACATCTCCGGGTTCGGCTCCGTCTGGTCCACGCCGCCCATCGCGTGGACGGTGCGCGTCAGGGAACTGGGCTTGCCGTATTTGTCATAATAGAAGGTTGCGGTGAAATAGAGGTACTGCCAGTCGTCATAGGTGGCGGAGGAGACCTGGTAGCCCTTGGCGCGCAGCTCCTCCACCCGCCATTTGACGCCCTCCCTGGTCCAGGTGGGCTGGTCCACCCAGGTGCGGGTCTCCATCGTGAGGCCGCCCGCTCCGACGGCCGTGGCCTGGGAGCCATTGATGGCAGAGACGGTGGTGACATGGCCGGACTCATCGCTCAAATCGCCCGCCAGGCCCTCGTTGACCGAGTTTGCGATGTTCTGGATCAGGTCGCTGACGGATTTGCTGTTTTCAGAAAGCCGGGCGACCTGCTCCGGGTCAAAGCCGTCCGTGACGGAGCTTGTCACATCCGCCGCCGGATACCAGCCGTTGTGGTCGTTCCCGTCCCAATCGGGATAGCCGAGGTCAAAATCCGCCTCCACCGTTTCTCCCCGTTCCAGGCCCATCAGCGCGTACAGCGCGTCCTGGCTGGTGGTCTCCACGGGATTGGCGGTTCCGTCGCTGTTGTAGAGAACATAGGCGTGGTCCACGGTCACGCTGCCGCTGCCGTCCGCCAGCGGGACGGTGGCCTCGGTATTGCCCGGAGCGGCGCTGTAGATCACCTCGACGCCGGTGGGATAGTTCGCGCCGAAGTATTTGACCTCGCTGCGCCAGTCGCCGTCCTGCCGGGTCGCGGGGAGCAGGAATTCGCCGCCGGCGTAGAAGACGCGGAAGAACACCTTGGCCGTGACCGTCTCCCGGTCGCCGTTGTTCACCGCGGCGGGATTGGGGAGGGAGATGTCGGCAAGCCGGGCGTCGTTGCGGATGGTCGCCCGGTACACATAGCTGGCGCTGGGCGTGGCGGAATAGGCGGCGGGCGCGCCGTTCAGCGGCAGGGAATAGTTGGCATAGCCCTTGGTGGTCAGGGTCAGCGCCGTCAGCACCGGGCCGGCGGGGTCATAGGTCAGCTCCCCCGACGCGGTGAGAATCTCGCCGTTGGCCTCCTGCTCCGCCCGGAGGAAGTGGGCGCTGATGGTGCTGGCCAGATACGCGGAGCCGGAGTAGCTGCCCTTGCCGTCCGCTTTTGCGACGGCGATCAGCTCGTCGTTGTCATAGAGCCGCACGTCCGCGCCCGGGCTGGCCATCCCCGAAAAGGCGAAGGCCTCGGGCTGCCAGAAATCCTTCTGTGCGCCGTTCACGGGGGTACTCACCCTCTGCGCGCCGACGCGGGCGGGGACATAGAGCGACATGGCGCGCACGGACCGGGTCTCCACGGAGCCGAATGTCGGCGCAGACTGATACCCGTACCTTGCCTGGACGCGGACGCTCTGGCTCTCGCCCTCCGCCGCGCGCTGCCGGACGTAAAGCGTGAAGCTCAGCGGGAACGTCCAGTCCACTTCCGGGTAGGAGCTCTTCATGATTTCAATCGTATATCCCGCGCCGGAGGGGAGCGTGACGTAAGTCCCGTTGATGACCGCGCCATGAAGGGAGGTGTTGTCGCTCAGTTGGAGCATAAGGCTCCAAAAGTCCTCGTTGCTGTCGCCGTAGATCTCGGTCTCAAGGCTCCCGGTGAGCTTGTACAGCTCGCCGTAGGCCGCTGTCCGCGGTCCTGCGAGGCCGCCGACCACGTCCCGCGCCACCGCAGGCGGGGTGATGCCGCTGACCGCCGTGGTCTCCCCCGCCGCCACGGTGAAGCTGCCGTTTGAACCCGCGGGGCTGTCCTCGGTTTTATAGCTTGTTGACAGGTAGACCTTGTACGTCCCGGCGGGCAGGGAACAGCTCAAAGCGTCCGCGGCGCAGCGGAGGGTGCTGCCGGTCCCGTCGTCGATCAGCACCGAGTAGCCCGCGCCGCCGAGCCCGCTCCAGTCCAGCACGCCCAGGCGCGCCGGCTTCAGGACCGCCAACGCGGTCCCGTCTTGGAACACGGCGGCGGCGCTTGCCTGTCCGGCGGTGTCATCCGAGGTCATGACGACGGTGTATGCGGCGCCGTCCGCGATATCCGTTCCCTGGGGCAGGCTGAGGGAAAAGCGCGTGCCGGAGCTGAACGAATAGGATTTGACAACCCCGCCGTTACCGTAGACGGTGAACCGGGGGTTCGCCACGCTCTGCCCGTCCCCGATGACGGCGGTGATGCGATTTGCCGCCGGGAGGACGATCTCCAGACCGGCTGCCGGCGGAGTCACGACAGCGCCGCGCTCCAGGTAGCCGTTGGCCCACACGGTCAGCGCAGCGGACTTGCCCGCATAGAGGCTTGGGATCGTGAACGCGCCGGACTTGTCCGCCACGACGTTGACCGTGACTGCCGCGCCGTTGACGGTCTGGCTGCACATGACCGAGGCGTAGGGGATGGGCGCGCCGCCCTCGTCCTTCACGGCGCCGGACACCGCGGCGCTCCTGTCCAACAGGGGGTAATCGACGGTGATGGTTCCGGCGTTTTTGTCCGGCGTGACGACAGTGCCGTCGCGGTCGTAGGCGGACAGCTCCACATTCTTTGCAAAATCGGTATGAGTCACTACGCTCAGGTCGTCCGCGTCCGCGTCCGCGGCCGTGAGCCAGTAGCTGCCCGCGTAAACGCCGTCGTAATAAGCGCCGAGGCAGTAGAGCGGCGTATTGCCCTTGTACAGCGTGGTGCTCACCCGGTCCGTCACATCGGCCGAGCCGCCCAGCGTGCGGACCGGACGGTAGCAGGTGAGCGTGTGCTCAGCCGCGGGATCTGCCGTCAGGGCGACCTGGTTTGCCATGCCGTTGCCGGTTCCGGTGAACGTGGCGTAGGTATGGGGAACGAACAGCGCGTCCAGCGCCGACAGCGTTACCGTGTAGGAGTCGCCCGCTTGGATGCCGAGGCCGTTGAACGTGGTGAGCGCCCCGGCGGGGATGCGGTCAGTCTTTCCGCCGTTTGCCTCGACGGCCAGCCGCAGGTCCATATCCTTGATTTCGTCCCAATTTGCGATCGTGACGCTGACGCCGCCCGTATCCACCAGCGTGACGTAGATGGAAGCGTCGCTCATGCTGTACTCCACGGAGGCGGACGCCCATTTCGGGGAGGACGCCCTGGCGGTCAGGGAACCGCTCGGGTTGACGGCGTCCGTCAGCGTAAAGGTGACGCCGTTTGATGCCGTGATACGCGTGCTGCCGTCAAAGGTCAGGGTCACGGTTTTTCCTTCAATGCTGCCCCTGACGCCGGCAGGAGATATGTCTGTGATCCGGCTTCCCTGCTGCAGCACGCCGTCGGGCAGCGTCACCTCAACGGTGGAGTCGGCGGTGGGCGTCGCCGGTGCGGAGGGCCTGACATTCACGGTATAGTTGGTCTGCGCGCCGTAGTAGAGGTCCTGCGGCGTCAGCGACCCCGACCAAAATCCGTTCACGGTGGGCCGCGTCACGGACAGGGTGAAAGCCCTGGAGGCGGCGGAGCTGTCCGCAGCCGTCGCGGTGACGGTGAACGTGAAATCGCCGCCCTCCGTTGGCGTTCCGGAGAGGACGCCGGAAGGCGAGAGCGCCATCCCCGCGGGTAGGCTGCCGCCGGTCACGCTCCAGGTCAGCGCGCCGCCGTCCGCAGCGGTGCCCGAAAGCGTCAAACTGTAGGGGGTGTTTATCACCGCGCCTGACAGGAGGCCGGTGAGAATTGCGGTCTCATGGGTGACGGGGAGCGCATGGAGGCCGCTGTCACAGACGTAAGTTTTGCCGTCCGCTGTGGTCACCTTCACGCGGTAATCGGAAAAGGAGTCCGGAAGAATGACATCGGAGAGGGTCAGCGTCCCGTCCGAGACGCTCAGGGAACCGTAGCTTGCATCGCTCCACCCCGCTGACCAGCGCCGGTAGTCCTGCGTGAACTCGTCATAATTGGCA
>JAFTBW010000181.1 GCA_017455015.1 Oscillospiraceae bacterium
GATCGTAGATTTGGTGGGCCGTTACCCCGCCAACTGTCTAATCAGACATGAGCCCATCTCAGAGCGATAAATCTTTGGTCGCCGGAAGATGCCCCCCGACGACATCATGCGGTATTAGCACCCGTTTCCGGATGTTGTCCCCCTCTCCAAGGCAGGTTGCTCATGCATTACTCACCCGTCCGCCACTAAGTCAAAGGTTCTGTTGACCGAAGTCTCCATCGCCAGTGCTTCGTTCGACTTGCATGTGTTAGGCACGCCGCCAGCGTTTGTCCTGAGCCAGGATCAAACTCTCAATAAATCGTATCTTATCCCTCTCCCTCTCGGAAGAGAGCTAAAATCAATCCATTGAAAACTATTTCCATAGCTTCAATTTCTTCTCAAAGTTTCCTTCTCCACGCCTCTCTCGAGGCGCTTCGCAGAAGCCCTTCTGCTGGTGCTTAAGCTTGCTTAAGCTTCCTTACAATGTTTAATTTTCAAGGTACACTTTGCTGCCTCCGCTCTTGCGGTGTAACACTATTAGTATAGCACCGGAAGAACCGTTTGTCAAGAACTTTTTTCGATTGTCTTCGATTTTTTTCAAAGCCGCCCGATTATCCGTTCCCCGACGTTTTGGCGTCTCTCGTTGACAGCTTGCATAGGATAGCACTTCTTTCTCCGTTTGTCAAGCATTATTTTTCAATTCCGCGCAATTTTTTGTGGGGGAGACGCCGTATAAAAACGGGAAAAGCTTCCCATACTTTCTTTGCCGGCGCGGTAGGCGTCGGGATCACGGCACAGGAGGTATGCATCATGCGGGAGAGGTACAAAATATTGTGGAAGCGCGCTCTCGCGGCGCGGGAACGGCTGCGGGAGACGGCGCGGCGGCCGCTCCGGCGCGTCCGGGCAAAGCGGCAGGACCTGTACCGCTGGGAGCTGGCGCTGGCGCTGGCGGTGTGCGTCACGATTTGCCAGGGGCTGCTGGCAAGTCCCATCCAGGTGGGCTGGTGGGGCGTGATCTTCCCCGGCCTGACCCCCCAGCCGGCCCAGACGGAGACGGCGGAGGAGCAGGAGGGAGAGGTCCGGGTGCGGCTGTGGCTGCTGGACCGGCTGCTGGATTGGTGAAGGCGCAGGAAAAAACACCGCCCCCGTTTCCGGGGGCGGGGAGAGCGCCGAACAGGAAATTCAGGCCAGGGCGGCGGTGATGATGGCCATGGAGTAGACCTCAAAGGCGTTGCAGCCGCGGCTGAGGTCGTTGATGGGGGCGTTCAGGCCCAGAAGAATGGGGCCGTAGGCGTCGAAGTTGCCCAGGCGCTGGGCGATCTTGTAGCCGATATTTCCGGCGTTGATGTCGGGGAAGATGAAGGTGTTGGCGTGGCCGCCCACGGGGCCGGTCAGGCCCTTGGTGCGGGCCACCACGGGGCTGGAGGCCGCGTCGAACTGCATCTCGCCGTCCACGGGCACGTCGGGCATGAGTTCCTTCGCCTTGGCGCAGGCGTTGCGCATCTTGTCCACGTCCTCGCCCTTGCCGGAGCCGTGGGTGGAATAGCTGAGGAACGCCACCTTCGGGTCGATGCCGAAGATTCTGGCGCACTTGGCGGTCTCCACGGCGATCTCCACCAGCTCGTCCTCGGCGGGCTTGATGTTCACGGCGCAGTCGGCCATGGCAAGGACCTCGTTCTCGCCGGTGGCGCCGGGCCGGACCATGATGAAGCAGGAGGAGACGATTTTGTTGCCCGGCTTGGTCTTTACCAGTTGCAGGGCGGGGCGGATGGTGTCGGCGGTGGAGTAGGTGGCGCCGCCCAGCAGGCAGTCGGCCTTGCCCATGGCGACCAGCATGGTGCCGAAGTAGTTGGCGTGCAGCAGGGCGTCCCGGCACTGCTCCTCGGTCATCTTGCCCTTGCGCAGCTCCACCATCTTTTGGACCATGGCGTCCATCTCTTCATACTTTTCCGGGTCGATGATCGTCGCGCCGCGGATGTTGAAGCCGGCCTCCTCGGCGGCGGCGTGGACCTCATCCTCCTTGCCGATGAGGATGGGCTCCAGGAACGTGGCGGCCAGCAGGCGGGAGCCGGCCTCCAGGATGCGCGGGTCGGTGCCCTCGGTGAACACGATGGTCTTGGGGGATTTTTTCAGTTTGTCTATGAGCTTTCTGAACATGTCTGCGTCCTCCTGATCCGGATGCCTTCTTTCCGGCACCGGTAATGTATGGATACTATTTTAATAGCTTTCCGGGAAATGTCAAGGCAGAGTTTCGGGAAAGCGCGCCACGGGCCGGGCGGCGAAGCACTCCCGGCAGCTTTTGCCCAGCTTCTCCGCCGCCCGCCGTGCCGCTTCCGGGTCCGGGAACAGCCCGAACACGGCGCTGCCGGTGCCGGTCATCACCGCTCCCAGAGCGCCTTCGTCCACCAGACGCTTCCGCAGCAGGCCGATCTCCGCGCAGCGGGCGGGAAGCACCTCCTCGAACACGTTGTACATCCGCCGGGCCACGCCGCCCAGGCTGCCCTCCTCCAGCGCGGAAACAATGCCGTCCGTGTCCGGGCGGATGTTGCCCTGCCGCTGGTCCACCCGCCCGAACAGCTCCGGGGTGCGGATGGAAAAGGCGGGCTTGCAGATCACCACGCCGCAGGGAGGCAGGGGCGGCAGGTCCTCCAAAATCTCCCCCCGGCCCGTGGCCAGGCGGGTGCCGCCCGCCACGCAGTAGGGTACGTCGCTGCCCAGCCGCCCCCCCAGCCGTTCCAGCTCCGCCAGGGTCTTTCCCGCCCCCAGCAGCGTGTTCAGCCCCCGGAGCACGGCGGCGGCGTCGGCGCTGCCGCCCGCCAGCCCCGCCCCCACGGGGATGCGCTTTTGAATGGAGATCGCCAGCCCTCCCGGCGGCTTTGAAAGCTCCGAGAAGAACAGCTCCGCCGCCCGCCAGGCCAGGTTCCGCCGGTCCGCGGGGAGATAGCTGAAGCTGGTTTTGAGCCGGATGCCCCCGGCGTCCAGCGCCTCCAGGCGCACCTCGTCGCAGAGGGACACGGTCTGCATCACCATCCGCATGTCGTGGTAGCCGTCGGGCCGCCTGTCCAGCACGTCCAGGGAGAGGTTCAGCTTGGCCCAGGCCCGCTCCGTCAGCGCCCTCATCGCAGGCTCTCCATCGGCGTCAGGCCCAGCAGACGCCGCCGCAGGGCGTCCAGCGCCCGGTTCACGGCGTAATAGCGGTCCCGGATGCGGTCAGAGCGAGAACCCATGTCCAGCCGCAGGACCTCCGTCCCGTCTTCGTCCGCCAGGGCGACCAGCAGACGCCCCACGGGGACGTCCCCCGGCTCGTCCTCCCCGGTCCTGCCCAGCAGCGCAAGGCCGCAGTCCGCGCCCACGGTCTCCCGGACGCGGCGGGCCAGCTCCCCGGCGGCCTCCTCCGTCACCGGCACGGCCTCCATTCCCAGGACCCCGCCCCCGGCGGGGAAGCTCACGCCGCCCCGAAAGCTTTTCCAGGCCCCGGGCAGACGGGTGAAGCGCTCCGCCAAAAGCCCGCCCGAGCAGCCCTCCGCCGCGGCAAAGGTCACCCCCCGGGCAGTCAGCAGCTCCAGCACGGCCCCCTCCAGGGTCTCGGGGGTCTCCACGGCGTAGATCAGGTCGCCCAGCTTTTCCCGGCACAGGGCCACCACCGGCTCCATCAGCGCCTCCGCCTCGGCCTCGTTTTCCGCCCGGGCGGTGATCCGCAGCCGGACCTCCCCCTCCTTGGCGTAGGGAGCCAGGGTGGGGTTTTCCAGCCGCAGCATGTCCTCCCGCAGCAGGCTCTCCACGGCGCTCTCCCCCATGCCGAAGACGTGGAGGTTTTTGGACCAGATGCCGCCGCCGGAAAAGCGCCGCAGAAAGTCCAGCGCCCCGTGGCGGAGCATGGCGTTCAGCTCCTTGGGCGGGCCGGGCAGGATCACCACCGCCTTGCCGTCCTCCGTCACAAAGCCGCAGCCCGGCGCGGTGCCGCAGGTGTTGTAGAAGGGCTCGCAGCCCTCGGGCAGCCAGCACTGGAGGAAGTTGTTCTCCGTCACCCGTCTGCCTGCGAAGCGCTCCAGCAGCTCCGCCTCCGCCCGCTTGTCATAATAGAGCTTTTTCCCGAATGCCTCGGCCACGGTCTGCTTGGTCAGATCGTCGCAGGTGGGGCCCAGCCCGCCCGTGGTGATGAGGATGTCCGCCCGTTTCCGGGCCAGCGCGACGGCCTCCTTTACCCGGCCGGGGTTGTCCCCCACCACGGTCTGCCAGTAGACGTTGATCCCCAGGCCGCAGAGGGCCAGGGCCAGGTCCCGGGCGTCGGTGTTCACGATGTTGCCCAGCAAAATCTCCGTTCCGACGGAGAGGATTTCAGCGTTCATGGCGTCACCTCCAAAATGTTGTCTGATCCGTTTCTATATTTCTTTTAACCCTTGTGTGGATTTCAGGTATCAAATGTATAATGAATCACTGTCGGTAATTTGCGCAAAGTCCGATTTTTGTTTCCGCAGCAATGATGATCCCAGTTTAAATCCATTTGTCACAATGTACATAATGTACAAGACGAGCCTCCCCTGCTTGACAGGATGGGAGACAGGGTATATAATTGAAAATACAAAAGGGCGCTGTCATATGGCGGTCAGCCCTTCACAGCCAATTCAAACAATACTGGCCGTCCGGGTGGCTTCCGGGCGGTCAGTAGACTTTTATGGTCAGTATGTAAGCCAAAACGGCGAAGCATACCAGAACCGTCAAAAGCTTCAAGAGCTTTTTCCAGCGTTCCATAAGCATCCCTCCCCTCATCAGGGAGTAGCCGACCGCCTTTTATATGCAGCGCTCTTTCGTCATTTCGCAGCTTCACTTTGAAGCGTTCAAATTCTACCATGTTCGTTGGTATTTGTCAATTCCGCTTGAATACTTGTATGTGGCAGTTTTCCGTGGGAAGTGCTGACAAAATTCCAAAAAATAGTTGAATTTTCTGCCCGGTTCTGGTATCATAAATGCAAGGAAACGCGAAAGCGGCAGGACATGACGGGGTACCAGCCCGCCATGCCCCTGTGAAGAGTAGATGCAGTACTCAACACAACAAACTGAATCGCTTGCGCCACGGCCCCATTATACCTATTTGTGCTTTCTTTTTCAAGGGGGCTTTGTGTTTCGCTTTGCTTTTTAGACGGTGTTGGGTTCCATACTCAACACCGTTTTTGCGTTTCCGGCGGGCTGCGCGGGCAGTTCTTGTCCGCGCCGGCTTGCCGGAAATCAAAAAGAGGAGGAAACACCCATGAAAAAGCGCTCGAAGACCCTGATCCTGGCCCTCTGCGCAGCCCTGCTGCTCAGCTCCGCCGTCTGCGCGGCGTCGCGTACAAAAGAGATCACCGCCTACTACAACAACATCAAGCTTGTCGTAGACGGCGTTCCTGTCACTCCAAAAGACGCCAACGGGGCCACCGTGGAACCCTTTATCGTGGACGGCACCACCTATCTTCCGGTCCGCGCCATTGGCGAGTCGCTGGGAAAGACCGTCA
>JAFTBW010000182.1 GCA_017455015.1 Oscillospiraceae bacterium
GCTACAGCAGACTGGAGAACCTGCGCGACTATTATAACAAGGTGGAGCAGTGATTCTCTGACGCAAATCGGCAAAGCCCCCTCCGTTTCCCTGCGGAAACGGAGGGGGCTTTGTGGTCAGCGGGGACGGTGAATGCGAAGAAAAGGACAAATGTCCTCGTGGAATGGACAGTCCTGCCTTTCTTCGTGCATTTCGTGTGCGGCTTTGCGGCATGGATGTTCTCATTGACAACTTTTTCGCTGCTGACGAATGAAAAGTTGTCGATCAGAACCGTCCCCACTGACATATTTTTATGTTGCGCCCTTTTTCCCCCGGTCATGTTTGATTATTTTCGCATTAACCGTCCCCCTGTCTTGCAAAACTCTGCGGGGCAACGGGGGATGGGCGGGTGCACTCCCGGGAAACGGTTCGCGTTCAAAGCAATCATCGCGTAAACACGATTCCGCTCCCGCCGTTTCCGCTTATTCCGCCGTCAGCAGGTTCAGGGCGTGGGTGAGAATGGCGTCGGCGGCCTCCTCCTTGCGCAGCAGGGGGAGGGCTTCCGCGCCCTGGGCAGTGAGGATGGTGATGATGTTGGTGTCCCCGGCGAAGCCCGCACCGGCGGCGCGGAGGTCGTTGGCGCAGATCATGTCCACGTTCTTCCGTTGCAGCTTGGCCCGGCTGTTCTCCAGCACGTTCTCGCTCTCCATGGAGAAGCCCACCAGCACCTGGCCGGGTCTCCTGTGCTCGCCCAGGTATTTCAGAATGTCCTGGGTTCGTTTCAGGGGGATGGACAGGTCCCCTTCCTTCTTTTTCATTTTGTTCTCAGCCACGCTTGCGGGGGTGTAGTCGGCCACGGCGGCGGCCTTGATGAGGATGTCCGCCTCCGGCTGCCGGGCGGCCACGGCCTGGAACATCTCCTCCGCCGTCGTGACGGGCACGGTCTCCACGAAGGGCGGCGGCTCCAGCGCGGTGGGGCCGCTCACCAGCGTCACCGCCGCGCCACGCAGCATCGCCATACGGGCCAGGGCGTAGCCCATCTTCCCGCTGGAGTGGTTGCTCAGGAAGCGCACCGGGTCCAGCGGCTCCCGCGTCGGCCCGGCCGTGACCATGACGCGCCGACCCGCCAAATCGTGGGGCCGGGCCAGGTAGCGGAGGATGTACTCCAGCAGCGTCTCCGGCTCCGGCAGCTTCCCCGCCCCCACCGCGCCGCAGGCCAGACGGCCCGACGCCGGGGGGATGATCTCCCAGCCGTAGCGCCGCAGGGCGGTCAGATTGTCCTGGGTCACGGGGTTTTCCCACATGTTTGTGTTCATCGCGGGGGCGGCCAGCTTCGGGCAGCGGCAGGCCAGCAGCGTGGTGGTCAGCATGTCGTCGGCCAGGCCGTGGGCCAGCTTGGCGCAGACATTGGCCGTGGCCGGGGCCACGAGCGCCAGGTCCGTGCGTTCGGCCAGGGCAATGTGCTCCACCTGGTGGGCAAAGTTCCGGTCAAAGGTGTCCACGCTGACCCGCCGCCCGGTGAGCTGCTCGAAGGTCAGCGGCGCGACAAACTGCGTGGCGTGTTCGGTCATCACCGTCTCCACCGCCGCGTGCTGCTTCACCAGCGCCGAGGCCAGCGCCGCAGCCTTGTAGGCGGCGATGCCGCCGGTGACGCCCAGCAGGATGGTTTTTCCGTTCAGCATTGTATGGTCTCCTCCTTTTGCGCAAAGCCCCCCGTCCGAAACGCGGGCAGGACAGAGGTGGAATCAGCATAGCGCATCTTCGCGCCAATGTCAAAAAGATAACCCTTGCATTTCGACTACTTTTTGTTATAATCATGCCGTCGGAAGGGTTTGGCAGACTGCGCGGCATCCGTTTCCGTGGAGCGGCAGCAGAGCAAAGGCCCGGACCCGAACGGCAAAAATAACTGCACTACATCCGCGCTTACTTTGCGGAGCGGCAGCAGGAGGTAACGAAACATGACCAAGAAAAACAACGTCAAAACCCTTGTCATCCTGAGCCTGATGACCGCGCTTCTAATCCTGTTCTCCTTCACCCCCATTGGCACCATTCCCATCGGCCCCCTGTCCATCACCCTGAACATCATTCCCGTCGCCATCGCCGCCATCACCCTGGGGGCCTGGGGCGGGCTGGCCATGGGCTGCGTGTTCGGCGTCCTGAGCTTTCTCCAGTGCCTTGGCATCGGCGTGCCCAGCGGCATGGGGGTGATTCTGTTCGGCATCAACCCCTTCCTGGCCTTTGTCCAGCGCTTCGTCCCCCGCGCCCTGGACGGGCTGCTGGTGGGTCTGCTCTATCAGGGGTTCAGCAAGCGGGCCGGGAACACCCCCGCCTGCTTCGTGGCGGGCTTCTTCTCCGCCTTTCTGAACACCCTATTCTTCATGAGTGCGCTGGTGCTGCTCTTCGGCAACACCGAATATGTCCAGGGCCTGATCGCCGGGCGCAGCATTCTGCTGTTCGTCGTCGCCTTCGTCGGGGTCAATGCCGTGGTGGAGATGCTGGTCTCCACGGTTGTCACCGGTCTGGTGGGCTCGGCCCTGTTCCACGCGAAGTTGCTCCCCGTCGCGCAGAAGACCTGAGCCGCGCCGGGGCGCAGGACAGAAACAAGACCTGTGCTTTCAAAAGAGGAAGGAACGCCATGCTGCTGGCTATCGACATCGGGAACACCAACATCGTGATCGGCTGTATCCGGGGTGAGGAACTGCTGTTTGAAGCGCGCATCGCCACGGACGGGGCGCGCACCTCGGATCAGTACGGCGTGGAGATGAAAAACATGCTGGAGGCCTTCGGCGTCAGCAAGGAGGAGGTGCGGGACTGCATCATCTCCTCCGTCGTGCCGCCGGTGTTCAATGCCGTGCGTAACGGGGTCTGCAAGCTCATCGGGCGGGAGCCGCTGGTGGTGGAGCCGGGCCTGAAAACCGGGCTGGAGCTGCACACCGACAGCCCGGCCCAGGTGGGCGCGGACCGCGTCGTCATCGCCGTGGCCGCCCTGCGGAAGTACGCCGCGCCGCTGATCCTCATTGACATGGGGACCGCCACCACCATGGACGTGGTGGAGCCGGAGAACCGCTACCTGGGCGGCGTCATCATCCCCGGCGTCCGCATCTCCCTGGATGCCCTGACCGGCCGCACGGCCCAGCTCCCCGGCATCAACCTGGACCGCCCCGCCAAGGTGGTCAACACCAACACCGTGGACTGTATGCGCAGCGGTATCATGTACGGCGCGGCCTCCATGGTGGACGGCATGATCGACCGCATCCGCGAGGAGCGCGGCCTGGACTACACTGTCGTCGCCACCGGCGGCATTGCCCAGTTCATCATCCCCCTGTGTCGGCATCAGATCGCGCTGGAGAAGGATCTGCTGCTCCAGGGGCTGAACGAGCTGTACAAGCTGAACGCGGGGGCGTCTTCTGCGTGTTGAGAGGCAGGTTTGGACCAAAGCTTTTCCCTCCCCTTCGGGGGAGGTTTTTTTTACACCCGGAGCGAGTGCCATTGGGCAGATTTTTTCTCTTCCGTCATCCGGCTTTGCCGGATGACACCTTCCCCCGCCGGGGAAGGGAATGGGCAGGCGGTAGACGGGACGCTTTCGCCGCATTCTCGGCCTTTCCCTCCCACAGCGTGGGAAGGGTATCGCCCGTAGGCGGTGGGAGAGGGAGAGCATGGCGGGGTTTGCTGACGCTGAAAAGAGCGTCGTCCCGCCCAAAGTCAAGTTTTATGACAGGGGGACGGTGAATGCGAAGAAAAGGACAATTGTCCTCAGAGTATGGACATCCATCCTTTTCTTCGTGCATTTCGTGTGCGGCTTTGCGGCATGGATGTTCTCAATGACAACTTTCGCGCTCTCCGCCGGAAAACGTTGTCAACAAAAACCGTCCCCAGCCACAATATGGCGCGGCTTACGCTGCCTCCCCTTCCTTCGGCTTCATGTTCCGCAGCAGCAGATACTCCATCACGACCAGCATCGCCGCTGCGGCGATGAGCAGGAGCTTGTCGCCCAGGCCGCGCTCGTCGGAGAGGGCGCAGATGTCGAAA
>JAFTBW010000183.1 GCA_017455015.1 Oscillospiraceae bacterium
AAAAGTGCAGGAATACTTTGTGTATTTCAAACTTTTTGCAACGCAGAGCCGGCGAAAATTTGCCGGCAGATGCCGAAGACGGATGAATCAGCGTTTCCTTAAATCCGAACAGCAGAAAAAAGCTCAATCCCCCCATTGAGGGATTTTCGCTGGTTTGGAATAAATCAGCGTTTCCCTAAGCCCCTCATCCGTCAGCCGCCTTGCGTGAGACGGCGGCTGCCACCTTCCCCCCAAGGGGAAGGCTTTAAAAGTCCAACTGCACAGGTCGAAAAAAAGCAGGGGGGCGGGGAGGCAGCGAAACGGTAGGCGAGGCCATCTGCTGCCGGTTTTCAAGAAAAAAGCCATCAAAAACCATCAAGAGGGATAAATCAATGAAACCAGACACAAAGCGAACCTGGGCAGAGATCAGCACCGGGAATTTGGTGCACAACATGGGCGCGATCCGCGCTTCCCTGCCCGCCGGGACAAAATTCCTGGGGGTGGTAAAGGCGGACGCCTACGGCCACGGGGCCTGCCCCGTGGCAAGGGCGCTGGAAAAAGCCGGGGCGGACTATCTGGCCGTGGCCGGACTGGACGAGGCTTCCGAGCTCCGGCGGGAGGGGATCCGAACGCCCATTCTGATCCTGGGCCATACCCCGCCGGAGTACGTGCCGGAGCTGACGGAGCTTGATCTGACCCAGACCGTCACCAATCTGGCAAAGGCCAGAGAGTATTCCGCCGCGGCGGGAGCCCTGGGGCGGAGCCTGCGCATCCACATCAAGGTGGACACGGGGATGTGCCGCTTGGGCTTTCTCTGCGACGGGGAGCGCTTTTCCGGCGGGGTCAAAAACATCGCGGACTCCTGCCGCCTGCCCCATCTGGAGCCGGAGGGCATCTACACCCATTTCGCCATGTCCGACGAGCCGGGGCAGGAGGCGGAGAACTACACCCGGGGCCAGCTCCGGCTGTTTCTGGACATGCTGGAGGCCCTGGAGCGGGAGGGCATCGTCTTCCCCCTGCGGCACTGTGCCAATTCCGGGGCGGTGCTGCGCTATCCCGAGGCGGCGCTGGACATGGTGCGGCCCGGCATCCTGCTCTATGGCTGCGGCCAGGGGGAGGACCGGCGGCTGGACCTGCTGCCGGGGATGCGGCTGGTGACCAGGATCGGCACCATCAAGCACTACGAGGCGGGGGCCAGGGTCAGCTACGGCGGGACCTGGACCGCCCCCCGCCACACCCGCATGGGCGTGGTGCCCATCGGCTACGCAGACGGGCTTTTGCGCTGCCTTGGCGGCAACTGCGCCTTTTACACCGCCGGCGGCTTCGCCCCCCAGCGGGGCAGGATCTGCATGGACATGTGCATGATCGACCTGACGGAGCTGCCACAGGCGGAGGTTGGCGCGGAGGTGGAGGTCTTCGGCCCGCACGCCTCGGTGGAGGCGCTGGCGGCCAGGGCCGGGACCATCAGCTACGAGCTGCTCTGCTCCGTCTCCAAGCGCGTGCCGCGGGTTTACATATAAGGAAAAAGAAAAATAGCCAAATTGCCGCATTTAAGCCCTCGACAGCGGGGACAAAATGTGCTATACTGATGAGAAAGAGTGCGCCGGAACGGCTTTGCGGCATCCCGGGGTCCCGCGGCGGGGAGAGCAGCGTCCGAACGGAGGGGGAACGGCCGCCCTCCCGCAGTTTTGCGGTTCGGAGCCGGAGGCGTGTCCGGCGCGCAAATAAAGGAATGCGGAGGATACATTATGAAAAAAAGCTTGCCGGTTGCCATTCAGGTCTATGGCCTCAGAGACTACCTGGAGAACACCCCCGAAAACTTCCGTGACGTGATGCAGAAGGTGAAGGACATGGGCTATGACGGCGTGGAGCTGGCCGGCCTGTACGGCCTGGAGCCCGCGTTTGTGAAGCAGGTCCTGGACGAGGTGGGTCTGACGCCCATCTCCGCCCACGTGGCTTTCGCGGAGATGATGGACGACCTGGACAAGGTCATCGCCGACTACAGCGTGATCGGCGTGAAGTTTCTGGTCATGCCCTACATGGCCGAGGAGTACCGTCCGGTGAACCCGGAGGGCTTCAAGAGCTTCATCCCCCTGCTGGCCCAGGTGGGCAAGAAGATCCACGACGCCGGCATGACGTTCCTGTATCACAACCACGACTTCGAGTTCGTGAAGCTGCCCGACGGCAAGTACGGCTATGACGCCATGTACGAGGCCATCGACCATGACAGCCTGATGGCCGAGCTGGACACCTGCTGGTGCGACGTCGCCACCGGCAAGGCCCCGGAGTTCATCAAGAAGTACAAGGGGAGGATCCCCGTCGTCCATCTCAAGGACTACATCAAGGTGGGCGAGGTCAAGAACATGTACAAGCTCATCGGCATTGAGACCGAGGAGGCGGAGGGCGACACCGGTTACTTCGGCTTCCGTCCCGTCGGCTTCGGTCAGATGATCTGGGAGCCCATCCTGGAGGCCTCTCTCGAGGCGGAGAGCCAGTGGGTCGTCGTGGAACAGGACGAGCACTATGAGTGGGACGCCCTGGAGTGCGCCCGGCGCAGCAGAGAGTACCTGAAAATTTTCGGCTGGTAAGCCGGTAATTTGCCAAAGAATTTGAAAGGAGAAGTGCAAACATGAAGAACAGCAAGGAGATCCGGATCGCAATCATCGGCCTGGGCATGATTTCCCACCGCCACATGACCGTCATTGGCAACCTGCAGGCAGAGGGTTATCCCATCAAGGTTGTCGCCGCCGCCGAGATCAAGCCCGACCGGCTGAAGGCCTGGGGCGAGAAGTACGGCCTGGACGAGAAGGACCTGTACACCGACTTCCGCGAGATGCTCAAGCGGGACGACATCGACGAGGTCGAGGTCTGCGTCCACAACAACCTGCACACCTCCGTGGCCACCGCGGTCATGGCCGCCGGCTTCCCCTGCTACTCCGAGAAGCCTATGGCCTGCTCCTACGCGGACGCCAAGATCCTCTATGACGCGCAGAAGCTCTACGGCCAGAAGCTGGCGATCCAGATCTCCTCCATCTACAATCCCCAGACCCGCATCGCCAAGAAGATGGTCGCCGACGGCGCCCTGGGCAAGATCTACCACGCCCGCAGCGTCGGCCACCGCCGCCAGGGCCGTCCCGGCTACGATATGCCTTTCTTCAGCCCCGACTTCCTCGATCCGAAGATCGGCGTCCACGGGCCGCTGTTTGACCTCGGCATCTATCACCTGGCCCAGATGCTCTACATCCTGGGTATGCCCGAGCTGGAGAGCGTCTACGGCTTCCAGAGCTGCGACTACTGGACCAACCCCGCCATCGACAAGCTGGTGAACCGCACCGTCCCCGTGGAGGACCTGGGCGTCGGCCTGGCCCGCTTCAAGGGCGGATTGTGCATGGACATCTATGAGGACTGGGCCATTCACATGGACGACATCGGCACCAGCTTCATCGCCGGCAAGAACGGCGGCCTGAAGCTCATCGACGTGGACACCACCGGCGGCCCCCGCACCGTTCCCGCCAACGGCATCATCGTGGGCGGCGGCAAGCTGCAGCTCCCGCGCCTGGTGCACTTCGGCATCGACGAGAACAACATCATGTTCGAGAACAAGATCGACTGCGCCATCGGCGACATCACCGGCCAGCAGGAGCTGCTCATCCACCCCGAGCTGGATATGTACAACGACAACCAGCTCCACTGGTACAGCTATCTGTGGGGCGACCTCACCGACGAGACGAGGGTGGACTCCCCCTACATCGCCATGCAGACCGCGTTCCTGTCCGAGGGCGTGGTGCTCTCCAGCGACCTGGGCCGCAGCGTGACCGCCGACGAGATCCGTGCCATGAGCAAGTCCATCGCCATCCGCGAGCAGGAGACCGGCTTCGGCACCATCAAGTACGACTTCGCCGAGTACAAGCCGGAATAATCTCCCCCCGATCCCCATCTCCAACAACCGCAGCGCCCCCTCCCGTTTCCGGGAGGGGGCGTTTGTGTCACAGCAGGCTGTAGGTCCGGTACTGCACCGCCTCGGCGATGTGCTCCGGCAGGATGTCCCGCTCCCCCGCCAGGTCCGCTATGGTCCGGGCCACCCGCAGGATGCGGTCGTAGCTCCGGGCGGTCAGGCCCATGGTCTCGAACGCGGCCTTCAGAAGCGCCTCCCCCTCCTCCGAGACGGCGCAAAAGCGCCGAAGCTCGCTCTGTCCCATGCCGGAATTGCAGGAAAGAGAGTCTCCGAAGCGTTCCCGCTGGAGCGCCCGGGCGGCGTTGACCCGCTCCCGGATCGCCGCCGAGCTCTCCCCCGGCTGCCGGGTCTTGAGCTCGTCGAATTCCAGGGCGGGGACCTCCACGATCAGGTCGATCCGGTCCAGCAGCGGGCCGGAGATGCGGCTGTGGTACTGGCGCACGGCGGAGCGGGAGCATTTGCAGCGCCCCGAGGGATGGCCGTACCAGCCGCACTTGCAGGGGTTCATGGCGCACACCAGCATGAAGCGGCTGGGGTAGGTGTAGCTGCCGCTGGCCCGGGAGATGGTCACCTGCCCGTCCTCCAGCGGCTGCCGCAGCACCTCCAGGGCCTCCCGGGAAAACTCGGGCAGCTCGTCCAGGAACAGTACGCCCGTGTGGGCAAGGCTGATCTCGCCGGGCCGGGGGACGCTGCCGCCGCCGCTGAGGGCCACGGGGGAAACCGTGTGGTGGGGGGCGCGAAAGGGCCGGACCGTGACGATGGGGCTTTTCGCGTCGGTCTGTCCGGCCACGGAGTGGACCTCGGTAGCCTCGGTCATCTCCTCCCGGCTCATGTCCGGCAAAATTCCCGGCAGGCGGCGGGACAGCATGCTCTTGCCCGCGCCCGGCGGACCCACCAGAAGCAGATTGTGTCCCCCGGCGGCGGCGATCTCCAGGGCCCGCCGGGCGGCGTACTGACCCTTGACATCGGAGAAGTCCGGCACGGGGGCGGTCATGGCGCGCAGATCCGGCTCCGGCTCCGGCGGGATGGGCGTACCGTAGCGCAGATGCTCCAAAAGTTCGGCCACGGTGGAGACCGGGATCACCTCGACCCCTCTGGCGAACGCCGCCTCCGGCGCGTTCTCCGCAGGGACATACAGCCGCCGGATGCCGCAGCGCCCGGCGCACAGAGCCATGGGCAGGGTCCCGCGGACGGCCCGCAGTTCCCCGGTCAGGCCCAGCTCCCCCAAAAATGCGGCGTCCTGCGGCACCGTATCCAGCTCCCCGGTGCCGGTCAGGATGCCCAGCAGAATGGGAAGATCGTACACCGTCCCCGCCTTTTTCGTGTCCGCCGGAGCCAGGTTCACCGTCACCCGGCTGGGCGGGAAGCGGCAGCCCGCGGTCTTGATGGCGGCGCGGACCCGGTCCCGGCTCTCCTTCACCGCCGTATCCGGGAGACCGACCACCTCAAAGGCCGGAAGACCGCCGCTGACAAAGCACTCCACGGATACCTCGTATCCCCCCAGCCCGCGCAGGCCCAGGGAGCGGATTTTCGACACCATGTATCCCGCCCCGTTTCTTGACAAAATCTGTGGAATCTGCTATGATGCAGATACAAAAGGGCGCTGCCCGCAACGGCGGTTGACCTCTAAGTCAACTCAATACCTGTTGACCGTTCGGGTTCCGGCCGAGCGGTCAACGCACGTTTGGAAATATATGCAGGGAAGTGGTCAACCGCCTTTTTTGTTAGAGCCTGCTTCACATCTCCTCGCGCACGTCTTTCCGGCAGATTGTTCCGCCACTCTGCGTTGCTCAACCTTGCAATACACAAAGTATTGCTGCGGTTTCGCGCCTTGATTGGCGAAAAAACCGCTCGGAAATCCGTGCACGCTGAGATATGAAACAGGCTCTTACGTCAGCGCTCTTTTGCCCCCTTTTGACAGAGGTGACCCGGTATGCCGGGCTGGTGACAGCCTAACATACCGGGCCTTTTTTGTCAAACGATTCTTTTTTCTCCTCACAGCTCCCGGCGGCGGTAGAAACGGGCGGACAGCAGCCAGGAAGCGGCGTAGAGGGCCGCGGACAGCGCGGGCAGCAGGGGGCTTTCCAGCAGGGAGGGCAGCGCCGGACCCTCCGCGTCCCCGGTCAGGAGCTTTGCCATGACCACGCTGCCACCGCAGATCGCGCCGATGACCAGATAAGTGACGATCCGGCCCTTCTGCACCCCCAGGCGGAACAGCACCGGCAGGGTGAGGGCGGAGGGGATCAGCGCCACGGCCAGAATGACCCCTGTTTCCCACAACAGCTTTCCCGGAATCCCGTCTCCCCGGAAGAACCACATCACCAGGCTCAGCAGCGCCGTGACCGCAGGAAAGCACAGGCCGACCAGGTACTTGGCGGACACCATCTGGGCGCGGGTGAGGGGCAGGGCATCGCAGTAGCGGTCCCAGCGGCTGTTCTCATCCAGGCCCAGCAGGGTGATGGGCAGCAGACCGGTGTACAGGCAGGGGTAGACCCGGAAAAAACTGCTTTCCGGCTGAAAGACCGACACGGCGAAGAATACCGCCATCAGGATCAGATAGATTTTGCAATTCTTCCACAGCAGATACAGTTCCTTCAGCAGCAGCGCCTTCATTGCTCCCGCTCCCCCTTTCCGGCCCCCGGTTCGCCCCTGACCATGTGGACGAACAGCTCCTCGATCCCCAGCCGCCCCGGCTCCGTCCCCGCCGGCAGCGCGTCCCGGCGCAGCACCGCCTCCGCGCCGTAGGGCCCCTCTTTCCGGTGGAGAATGGCGGAGGGATCGATGCTCAAGAGCTTTTCCGCGGCGCAGCGGATGATGCAGTATTCCTCCGCCAGCCGGTCCTTTTCCTCGCACAGCAGCAGCCGCCCCTTGTGGAGAAAGGCGATATAGTCGCACAGCTTCTCCAGGTCGCTGACGATGTGGGAGCTGATGAGGATGGAGTGGTCCTCGTCCCGGGTGAAGTCCAGCAGCATATCCCCCACCTCGTCCCGGACCACCGGGTCCAGGCCGGAGGTGGCCTCGTCCAGCAGCAGCAGTCTCGGGGCGTGGGCAAGGGCGACGGCGATGCCCAGCTTCATCTGATTCCCCCGGGACAGCTCCCGGAAGCGCTTTCCCGGGGGAATGTCCAGCTTTTGCAGCAGGGCCGTGTATTCCCGCTCCCGCCAGCTCCGAAAGACCCGGGACATGATCTTTCCGACCTCCAGGGCGTTCAGCTCCCCCGGCAGCCCCAGCTCGTCGGGCACCACGCCCACCTGTTCCCGCAGAGAACGGACATCCGCTCCCGCCTCCCGGCCCAGCAGCCGCACCTCGCCGCTGTCCCGCCGCAGGGCATTCAGCAGCAGCCGGATGGTGGTGCTCTTCCCCGCGCCGTTCTCCCCCACCAGCCCCATGATGCAGCCGCTGGGCAGGCGGAAGCTGACCCGGTCCAGCAGAAAGCCCGGAAAGCGCCGGGTCAGGTCCTTTACTTCGATGGCATAGGTTTCCATGGCATTTCCCTCCTGACCGGTCATGGCCGCCCCTCCATGCTGAACCGGAGCATCTCCTCCAGCTCGGCGGAGGACAGACCCAGCTCCGCAGCCAGCGCCGCCGCGGCCTCCAGATGCGCCTCGATCTCCCGCAGACGCTCCTCGCGCACCATCTCCAGGTTTTTCGCCGCCACAAAGCAGCCCTTTCCCGGAACGGTGTAAATCCAGCCCTCCCGCTCCAGCTCCTCATAGGCCCGCTTCGTCGTGATGAAGCTGACCTTCAGATCCTTTGCCAGCCCCCGGATAGAGGGCAGGGGGGTGTGCTCCGGCAGCTCCCCGCCGAGGATGGCCCCCTTGATCTGCGCGCAGATCTGTTCATAGATCGGCTGTCCGCTCCGGTTGTCGATCAAAATCAGCATCGCCGCACCCCGATTCTCCGCGTTCCCGCACCTCTCATAACCGCTCACCTCTGTTGCAGAAAGCTGTAGCTACCGTATATATCGAGTATATACGGTAGCTACAGCTTTGTCAAGCGTTTTTTCGCTTATGCCGTCACCAGCTCGTACAGCGCGGTCATCAGGGGCATAGTGAGGATGCACAGCAGGGTGGTCATGACGTTGATGGCCCCGGCGTAGGCGGGGGAACGGTCGTGAAGCTGGGCAAGCTGGGTGATCATGGAGGCGGTAGGGGCGCTGGCCGCCAGAAAGCTGATGTACAGCAGCGTCCACAGGTTTTCCACGCGGAACAGGGAGCCCAGCAGCCGGTACAGGGCCAGGATCACCAGCGGCATCACCAGCAGCCGCAGGGCGGCGATCAGATACAGCTTCTTGGTTCGGAAGACCGCTTTCAGGTCCGTGCCGGCCAGCAGGATGCCCACCATCAGCATACTGAGGGGACCCAGCAGACCCCCTGCGGTGCCAAGGGCGGTCAACAGCACCTCCGGCAGCCTGATCCGCAGGATCATGAGCGCCGCGCCCAGAACGACGGCGATCAGGTTGCAGTTAGTGAGGATCTTTTTCCAGTCCGGCTTGGCCAGACCGCTGACCTGGGCCTGGCCGTGGGTCCAGACGAACAGGAGCTGTACGGAGAAAAAGGCGCTGGTGTAGATGATGTACTCCTCCCCCATCAGGGCGGTTACCAGGGGGATGATCAGATTGCCGGAGTTGGAATAGCCGACAGAGGCCCGCTCTACGCCGTCAAAGCCCAGCCTGGCCAGCAGCGGCCCCAGCGCCAGCATCAGCAGATGCACCAGCAGCGCAGCCCCCAGACAGAGCAGGAAGCCGTCCCGGATCTGCTCCGTCAGCTCGATCTGAAAGGATTTGAGGACGACGGCGGGAGCGGCGAGATAGATGCAGATGAGTGAGACCGTCCGGCTGTCCGCACTTTTGAGGATACCCAGCCGGGTCAGGACGTAGCCCGCCGCGACGATCAGAAACAGCGAGGCGATTTGCCGGAACAAAAGCAGCGCCATATCCGAATCTCCTTCCTTGGCAACAGATGGCCTCACCCACCACCGGCCCGTTGGGCCGGCGGTCCCCCCTCCCCCTGCGTTTTTTATCCTTCCCCCTCCGGGGGAAGGTGGCAGCCGCCGTCTCACGCAAGGCGGCTGACGGATGAGGGGCGTGGCGGAACGTCGGCAGCCGGGAGGTAGATGGCCTCACCCACCACCGGCCCGTTGGGCCGGCGGTCCCCCCTCCCCCTTGAGGGGGAGGGAGAAAGCGGTAATACAATTATAATTGGGCCTAATCCAGATGCTCCGCCGCCAGGGTGTAGAAGCGTTCCAGTTCCCGGGCATCCATGAGCCGGGGTACCGGGTACAGGGGATTCCCCTCCCGGTCGGCTCGTTTGGCCAGCATCTCGATGTCCTCCGCCCGGATGCCGGAGAGCTTGCCGGGGATATCCATCGCCGCGTTCATGGCCTCGATCTTCCGGATGAACAGCTCTGCCGCCACCGAGGGGGCCGTGGCGGGCCGGGCGACGCCGCAGGCCACCGCCAGCTCCTTCAGCGGGGCGTAGACGCTCTTGCCGTAGGCCCGGAGGAAGTAGGGCAGCAGCACGCTGTTGCAAAGGCCATGGGGCATGTTGTACCAGCCGCCCAGGGAGTGCGCCACGGCGTGGACGTAGCCCACATAGCTGCGGGTGAAGCTGAGCCCCGCCAGATAGGAGGCCCGCAGCATGTTCCGCCGCGCCTCAATGTCCCGGCCGTCGCGGAACGCCCGCTCCAGATTCTGCGTGATGAGCTGCGCCGCCTCCAGGCTCCAGGCCCGGGTCTCGGCGGTGGTGGAGCGGCCGATGAACGCCTCCACCGCGTGGGTCATGGCGTCCATGCCCGTGGTGGCGGTGAAGAACGGCGGCAGGTCCAGGGTGTTGTCGGGGTCCAGAACCGCGTACTCCGGGATCAGGGAAAAGTCATATATTACCAGCTTTTTCCGGCTCTTTTCGTCCAAAATCAGGGCAGCCAGCGTGGCCTCACTGCCGGTGCCGGCGGTGGTGGGGACGGCGAAGACGGGGACGGCCTTTTTCCAGATTTTCAGCTTGCCCGCCATGTCCCGGATGCTCCGCTCCGGAAAGGCGACCCGCGTCTCCACGGCCTTGGCGCAGTCCATGGCGCTGCCGCCGCCGAAGCCGATGATCGCGCCGCAATTACCCTCGCGGTAGAGCTTGAGCGCCTCCTCCACGTCCGTGACCGTGGGATTGGCCGCCGTCCGGTCATAGACCCGGCAGTCCAGGCCGGCCTCATGCATGGCCGTCTCCAGGGGACCGGTGATGCCCATGGAGCGGACGCCATGGTCCGTCACCAGCAGGGCGGCGTGGATGCCCTTGTTTTTCAGAATGACCGGGATGCGCTTCACGGAGTCCAGGACCTCCGGCTCCCGGTAGGGCAGCACCGGCAGGGCGGCGCGAAAACCGAGCTGATAGGCGCGGCACCAGGCCGCTTTCAATGGATTCATGGGATAAACAGTCCTCTCTTTCGTGGGATGGGATATGGGATCGCGGGGATAAAACAAAGTTATGGTAACATCGCCGCGGAAATATTTCAACCACTTTTTGCTTGTTTGATAGTGACAAAACCGCGAAAATATGCTATGATAAAATTGCTTGATTTTTTGACCTGTTTCCGCCATTGACCGGGCGGGGACCGTCGGAAGGGGGTGCAAAGCCGTGTCCGCTGTCCAGACCGTCGCGCAAAAACCGTCGCTGCGGCGGCGCATCACCGACATCGTCACCG
>JAFTBW010000023.1 GCA_017455015.1 Oscillospiraceae bacterium
ATGGCTTACATACTGACCATAAAAGTCTGCTGACCGCCCGGAAGGCACCCGGACGGTCAGCATTTGTGTTGACCAATTAAAGGGGCCGACCGCCATAAGACAGCGCCCTTTTGTATTTCCAATTATACGCCCAGCCGCCAGCGTTGTCAAGAGACGCATGAACGGAATCAAAGGAAAAGGTTACTGTTCACACCAGGGGGGAGGCTTGTATCGAACTACCGAGGCCGCACCCCAAGCCCTCCATTTCAGGGAGGGCTTGGGGCGCGGCCTCGATAGTGCTCAGGTTAAAAGCCCCCTCCCCTGAACTGTAACAGGAAAAGAGACTGTAAAACCGGGGACACGTTCCCCAGTTTATACAGTCTCTTCACAATCAGAATTCTTGGGAAACGGTGGCGATCATAGCCGTATCCGTCTCCGGAGCAAAGTCAACGCCGAAGCCCAGAAGCTCGCCCAACTCCCGGAGTCGGAAGAAATCGCTTCCGCCCAGGTTATAGGCGGTCAGAGCCACAGGCACCCCATCGATCTCCACCGACTGCGCGCTTTTTACGCAGGTCTCGGAGAAGTCGGCCTCACGGGCCTCCGCAGGCCCGTCAGCGTACGCCGTACCGGTGCGGATGGACACAGTATCCGTCTCCGGGTCAAAGGACACGTCGAACCGGGCTGCGGTGTCCCGCATCAGATACGCCAGATCCCGGAGCCGGAAGTAATTGCTGCCGCCGATGTTATACTTCTCCGCCTCCCGGCGCACACCGTCCACAGTGAGCGACTGGGGGCTTGCGCAGACACAGGGCGTTTCCGACGCGGGGTCAAATCGGAGCAGCTCCGTCTCTCCCGTGGAAAGATCGCTGCGGAAATAGTAGCTCCCGGCCTCGTGCAGCAGCCGCTCTTCCTCGTAAGCGGCGCTGGAAAAGGTGGAATCAAAGGTGAGGTAGCGCCGGTTCGTTGAAAGCCGCAAATGATTGATCGCCGTTCTTCCCCAGGCATCGGTCGGGGGAACCGGACCCAGGAGGTTCTTTTTCTCGCCCGCGGGGGTGAACAGGACCAGCTCCTCGATCCCCGCGTGGGGAATTCCGCCGGTCACCATGCGGAGTACGACGCCCCAGGGTGTGTCAAACCGGTCCACCAGAGAGAGGTACCAGGTGTTCAGCTCCTCCTCCACCAGCGCCTCCATCGTCTTCGGAGCCTCTTCGCTCCCTGCTTCCGCCCTGGTCGGGACGGCAAACGCAAGGCACAGCGCAAGCGTCAGAAGCAGAAGTCCCGCCCGTTTCATGCTGCGGCCCTCACTGCTGGGCCGGAGTTCTTGCGGGCGCGGGCTTCTGCGCCGGCTTCTCCGGCTCCCGGACGGCCTCCGCGATTCCGGCGGCGAGACCCGCCAGCCCCTGGAGCTCGCTGGGGATGATGATCTTTGTGGCCCGCCCGTTGGCGGCGGCAGAGAAAGCCTCCAGGGAGCGAAGCTTGATGACAGCCTCGCTGGGACTGGCTTCGTTGATGCGGCGGATACCCTCGGCGGTGGCGGTCTGGACCTTCAAAATGGCCTCGGCCTCGCCCTCCGCCTCCAGGATCTGCGCCTGCTTCTTGGCGTCCGCCCGGAGGATGGCGGCGGCCTTTTCCGCCTCCGCCTGCAAAATGGCGCTCTCCTTTTCGCCCTCGGCGGTGAGGATGGCGCTCTTCTTTTTGCCCTCCGCCTGCAAAATGGCCTCGCGGCGCTCGCGCTCGGCTTTCATCTGCTTCTCCATGGCGTTCTGGATCTCCTTGGGCGGCAGGATGTTTTTCAGCTCCACCCGGTTCACCTTGATGCCCCAGGGGTCCGTGGCCTCGTCCAGAATGGAGCGCATTTTGCTGTTCACCACGTCGCGACTGGTGAGGCACTGATCCAGCTCCAGGTCGCCGATGATGTTACGCAGCGTGGTGGCGGAGAGATTCTCAATGGCCACCATGGGCTGCTCGATGCCGTAGGTGTAAAGCTTGGGGTCCGTGATCTGGAAAAAGACCACGGTGTCGATCTGCATGGTCACGTTGTCCTTGGTGATCACGGGCTGGGGCGGAAAGTCCGCCACCTGCTCCTTCAGGGAGACGTTGCGGGCGATGCGCTCGATGAACGGGATCTTGAAGTGCAGGCCCACGTTCCAGGTGGTGCTGTACGCGCCCAGGCGTTCGATGACCAGACTTCTGGCCTGGGGGACCACCCGGATGTTCCGGATCAGGATGACGATGACGAGCACGATGACGATGCCGAGAAAAACGGTGGGTGCGAACGATGATGGCATGGCGGATACCTCCTGTTGTATGATGATATGATGAATGGTTTTCGCACCAAAATCAGACGGCGCGCTTTCCTGACGCCGCTTCGCGCGAAACCGCCGCGGTCTCCCGGTCCGGCTCCACAATGAGCTTGACGCCCTCGATCCGGCGCACCAGCACCGGCAGGCCGGCGGAGATCGTTTCTCCCCCTGCGCTGCGGGCGGTCCAGACCTTGCCGTCCACGTAGACCGCGCCCAGCCCGGTCAGGTTGTCGATGTCCTCCCGTACCATCCCGCGCATCCCGATCACCCGGTCCGCGTTGGTGGCCTGGGTCCGGCTGTTGATGTATTTGCGCACCAGCGGACGGGTCAGCAGCAGCGTCAGCACAGAGATCGCCGCGAACCAGACCGCCTGGAGCCAGATCAGCTGCGGGGCCAGCACCGCCGCCACCAGCGCGCAGAGCGCCCCCAGGGCAAACCAGATGGAGGTGATCCCCGCCGAGATCGCCTCAATGACGAGAAAAATCACGGCTGCCGCGGCCCAAAACATGACCATATTCATTCAGGCATCCCCTTTCAAAAGCGTACTGTGCCGGGGCGTCCCGTTTTTGCCCCTGCAAGGCATTATACCACAGGCAAAGCCCCATGGCAACCGGGAATCTGAGACAGTGCGTCCGGCTTTGCCGGTTGCAAACCGTCCCGCCGGGTGCTATACTGAATTCGATTTTGATTCTGTCGATTCGGAGGAAAGAGTTATGATGAACGAACCGAAAACGCCGCAGGCTTCCGACGCCGGCGCCATCACCCGGCGCTACCTGGATTCGATCCTGATCGAGGAGCGCCTGATCGACGCCCGGGAAGCCTCCCTGGACACCGAAATCTTCGGCCGGACGTACAAAACTCCCATTATGATGCCCGCCTTTTCCCACCTGAATACGTTTATGAAGGAGCGGGAAAAGGCCATGCAGGCGTACATGACCGCGGCAAGGGACCTCGGCGCACTCAACTGGGTCGGCATGTGCGAAAATGAGGAGTTCGCGGAGTTCATGGAGGTGGGCGTCCCCACGGTGCGCATCGTCAAGCCCTACGCGGACCGGGATAAGGTGTTCAGCCAGATCGCCTTTGCCGAAGCGTGCGGCGCGGTGGCCGTCGGCATGGACATCGACCACATCTTCGGCAGCGACGGGCGCTGCGACGTCGTCATGGGCGAGGCCATGACCCGGCAGACGGCGGAGGACCTCCGGGCCTATACGGCGGCGACGAAGCTGCCCTTTGTGGTCAAGGGCGTGCTCAGCGCCGCCGACGCCAAGAAGTGCGTCGAGAGCGGGGTGCGCGGATTGCTGGTCAGCCACCACCACGGCAGGATGCCCTTTGCCGTGCCGCCGCTGATGGTCCTGCCGGAGATCGTGAAAGCCGTGAACGGCGCTGCGGGCGTGGAGATTTTCGTGGACTGCGGCATCGACACCGGCGCGGACGTCTACAAGGCGCTGGCCCTGGGGGCGAGGGCCGCGGCTGCCGGCCGTGTGCTGATCCCCCCGCTGGTGAAGTCCGGCGCGGAGGGCGTTGTGGAGCAGGTGGAAAAGATGAACGCGCAGCTGCGGATGCTCATGGGCTTTACGGGCCGTGCCAAAACCTCCGAGCTGCGCCCCGACGTGCTCTGGCTGGACGGGAAGCGCATGGCATAAGAATTCCCCCCCGCTTCAAAGGCGGAATCAGGGCTTTACTTTTACGATATAAAGTGTTAAAATAAAAACTGTCCCGATACAGGATTGCCGGCGGCCGGCCGCCGGCCTGCGATCCGGGAAAAGGAGATGCTCTGATGAACAAACGCAGGAAAAAAGAGCGGGGCGACGATATGTACCGCGCCATTCTGGCTCTGGAGACCTTGGAGGAGTGCCGGAACTATTTTGACGACCTCTGTTCCGTGACGGAGCTGCAGGCGATGGAGCAGCGTTTTCAGGTGGCCGTGCTGCTGCGCGAGGGCCTGAGCTATAACGAGATTTTGGAGCGGACAGGAGCCTCCAGCGCCACAATCAGCCGGGTGAACCGCTCTCTGCAATACGGGGCGGATGGCTACGAGGTGGTGTTCCGCCGCCTCGGCATCGCCGGGAAAGAGGGGGAGGAATGAGCGCCTACAGCTCCCTGGCCAAATGGTACGACGCATTCACCGGGGACGTGCCGTATCACGCCCTCGCGGACTACTACGAGATGCTGCTGCGCCGGGAGGGAAAGGACAGGATGACCCTCCTGGACCTCGGCTGCGGCACCGGTACGCTGACGCTGGAGCTTGCCGCCAGGGGCCATGAGCTCATCGGGACGGACGCCTCCCCGGAGATGCTGGCCGAGGCCGCCGCCAAGGCACGCCTGGGCGCGTATCCGGTTCAGCCGCTGTTTCTTGCCCAGGGCGCGGCGGAGCTGGACCTGTACGGTACGGTGGAGGGGGCCTATTGCTCCCTCGACGCCATGAACTATCTCTCCCCGGAGGAGATCCCGGAGGCGCTGCGGCGGCTGCACCTGTTTTTGGAGCCGGGCGGCATCTTCGCTTTCGATCTCCACAGCCCGGAGCATCTCCGTGAGCTGGACGGCCAGATGTTTGTGGACGAGAACGACGACGCCCTCTGCCTCTGGCGGGCGGATTTTGACGGGGAGGAGAACGCCCTCGTCTACGGCATGGACATCTTTTCCCGGCATGGCGCACTCTGGCGGAGGGAGGCGGAGGAGCATGTGGAGTACGCCCACGCCCCGTCCTGGCTCAAAGGCGCGCTGGAAAAAGCCGGTTTCGCAAACGTTTCGGTGCGGCAAGACGGTCCCCAGCACGAGATGGGGCGGCTGTTTTTCCGCGCCGTGAATCTGCCCCATTGAGCGTCCGGAAAAAAACAGCGGCGGAACAAAAATTTTTCTTGACAAATGGCGTTTTCTCCCGTATAATGAGCAAGCGCTGTTTGAGAGGCGCGTTGTTCGGAGGCGTAGCTCAGCTGGTTAGAGCACCTGCCTTACAAGCAGGGGGTCACTGGTTCGAGTCCAGTCGTCTCCACCACCAATTCGCATTGCGATTTGCCTCGGTAGCTCAGTTGGTAGAGCAGCGGACTGAAAATCCGCGTGTCGCCAGTTCGATTCTGGCCTGAGGCACCATTTGCGGCCTTAGCTCATCTGGTAGAGCGCCACCTTGCCAAGGTGGAGGTAGCGAGTTC
>JAFTBW010000024.1 GCA_017455015.1 Oscillospiraceae bacterium
GTGGGCGGCAACGTGGAGCTTGTGGAGGACGCGCCGCGCTGCGGGCTCACCGCTCCCTACGGGGACGCCGCCGCCTTTGCCGGTATCCTGGCGGAGCTGCTGGAGCAGCCGGAAAGGCGGGAGACGCTCTCCCGGGCGGCAAAAGAGAAGATACGCGCCCGCTTTGACCTGAATCAATTGGCCGGGGACGTATACAATACCTATTGCTGACCAATCACCTATTGCTGATCAATCAGCGGCTTTTTCTCCCGCTCCCGGGGAGGAAAAGCCCGCTGCATGATACACTTTATACTCACGATCAAATATATCTTCAATATTCCCCTCGTCGCCTCGCAGAGTTCCGCGCCGCAGCGCGGAAAAAATTCAAATCCATTTTTGACGGAAACCGCGTTTTCGTCAAAAATACTCTACGCGGAGTGAGTGTGCGAGCGTCCCCCGCAAGCGAGTGCGCGAACGAAGCGCAACCTTTCACGGAGCGATAAAATTGCAAATTTTATCGCTCGTGAGTAAAATAACAAGAAACGGAGACAAGACAGCCATGGACAAGAACGGAAAAATCGGCGGAAAGGTCAACATCATCGACATTCTGATCCTCATCGTGGTGATCGCGGTGGTGGTTTTCGTGGCAAAGCGCTTTCTGCTGGGGGACCGGACCGGCGTCATCAACAACCAGCCCATCAGCATGGAATTCATCGCCAACGAGGTCAAGGACTATGTGCTGGACGACATCGAGGTCGGCGCGCGGGTCTTCGACAACTCCGAAAACACGGAGCTGGGCACCATCACAGGCTTTGAGCTGGGGCAGGCCTACGACTTCGAGGTGGCCGCCAGCGGCGAGACCGTGCGGAAGTACCCGGACGACAGCCACAGCCTGACCCTCACCTGCCAGGGCTACGGCAACCTGGACGGCAACGGCGCGGTGATCGACGGCGTCCGCTACGCCGCCGGCCACACGATGGTCATCTACGCCGGCAACGCCAAGGTCTATGTCCGCATCAGCGACATCCACGCCCTGAGCTGAGGGAGGGCGCGGTATGTTCGCTTCAAGCATCGCCGGGACCCTCTGGCTCTGGTGGCTGCACAGCGGGACGTTCCGGCTCCTCCGGGGGATCTATCACCGGTTCCGGGACGCCTGGCTCCGCTCCCTGACCCGGAGCCTCCTGCTCCGCTCCGGCCGTGTGCAGGAGCTGTACCGGGACGGGCTGGCCGGGCGCACGCTCCGGGGCCTGCTCCGGTGGGCCTCCGGTATCCTGGGAAAGCTCATGGCCCGGTTCGGCAGGATCAACGCGGGGGGCCTGAACTACCGGCTCTGGAAAAAGTGGGGCGCGCCCTCCTCCCTGCTGAAATACCGGGTGCTGTTCCCCCTGTTCGTGGCGCTCATGTATATCTGCCCCCACGACTACTGGAACAACCTCTACGGCCTTGCCGGGGCGCTGGGCTTTCTCGTGCTGTATCTGGGGGTCTGCGCCGCCCGGGGACGGGAGCCCATGGATCCCACGGCGCTGGGGCTGCCCTTTTTGCTGTTCGGCTGCGCCCTGGTGCTGAGCCTGACCTTCTCCCGCGCCTTTTCCGACAGCGTGCGGGTGCTGCTGCTGTTCTTTGCCGCGCTGCTGCTGTGCTACCTGGGCGCGGCCTATGTGCGCGACCGGGACAGCCTCATGACGCTTCTGGGCTTTCTCTACGCCGCCGTGATGATCACTGCCCTCTACGCCCTGGCCCAGCGGGTCATCGGCGTCAAGGTCAGCGCCTCCCTCACCGATCTGGACAACAACAAGGGTGTCCCCGGGCGGGTCTACGCCTCCCTGGACAACCCCAACAACTTCGCGGAGTTCCTGGTCCTGTTTACGCCCCTGGCGGCGGTGTGGGCCGTAAACGTGAAAGCAAAATTCCGGAATCTGCCCCTGAATTTCTTCCTCTGCTGCGCCCTGGTCGTCCCCGCCCTGGCGATGCTGATGACCTACTCCCGCAGCGGCTGGATCTCCATCGTCATCGCCGCCGGGATCCTGCTCTGGTTCGGGGAGAAGCGGGTGCTGCCCCTGCTGGCGCTGGCGGCGGTGCTGGCCGTCCCGCTTTTGCCGCAGAGCATTATGACCCGCCTGTCCACCCTCTTTGTGGGGCACCACGACAGCTCCAGCTCCTTCCGCATGCGCCTGTGGGTGGGCGTGCTCATGATGCTGATGGACCACGGCGTCACCGGCATCGGCCTGGGACCCGGCAGCTTTGCCGCCCTCTACCCCTACTACGCCCGGAAGGAGGCCAAGGTCGGCCCCGTCCACAGCCACAACGTCTGGTTTGAGCTGCTGCTGGAGCTGGGCATCGCGGGTCTGTTCAGCTTCCTCTGGTTCTTCCTGCGCACGTTGCGGAAAACCGGCTGCGGCCTCGGCGCGTCCCGTTGCCCGCTGCGGCGGCTGAGTTTGGCGGCCTGTCTGGCGGGGATCGTGGGGGTGTCCTTCGCCTTTCTGGTGGAGTATGTCTGGTACTACCCCCGCATCCTGTTCGCGTTCTTCCTCTGCTGCGGCTTCGCCATCGGCCTTGCGCAGGGACGCGACGGGGACTTTGAGGGCCTCCCGGCTGCGGAATGACCCCCCCTTTTGCCCGGCAAATGCAGCGATTGATTCATTCTCCCCGGAGACAGCGCCTGTCTCCGGGGAGCTTTTCGTGAAATTCTGCAAGGGAAAATGCAAATTTTCCGTGAAATGCTGGTATTTTGGCCGAATTTTGCAATTTCACGGTTTTTGCCTTGATTTCTCACACCACATACCATATAATAAAAAAAATTTTTTATGTCGGGAATGGTGCAACGTGAAATCCTATCTCCAGATGACCGCCGATGAGCGGGTGGCGGAGCTGGCCACCCAGAAGAAGCTCTATGAGCGGGAAAAGTCCATGGGCTACAACCTCGATATGTCCAGAGGCAAGCCCGATGCCACGCAGCTCAACCTCAGCATGGATATGCTGCAGCAGGACCCCTATACCCTGATCTACTCCCGGAAAGGCACGGACGTGCGCAACTACGGCGAGCTGGCCGGCGTGGACGAGGCCAAGGAGCTGTTCGCCGGCGTGCTGGGCGTGCAGCCGGAGAACATCATCATGGGCGGGCAGAGCTCCCTGTGCCTGATGTACGACTGCGTCATGTGGGCCTTCGTCTTCGGTGTGTACGGCGGCAGCAAGCCCTGGAGCCAGACGGAAAAGCCCAAGTTTCTCTGCCCCTGCCCCGGTTACGACCGGCACTTCCGCATCACCGAGACCTTCGGCTTTGAGCTGATCAGCGTCCCCATGACCGCGGAGGGACCGGACATGGACGTGGTGCGCCAGTACGCGGAGTCCGACCCCGCCGTCAAGGGCATCTGGTGCGTGCCCAAGTACTCCAACCCCACCGGCTGCACCTACTCCGACGCGGTGGTGGAGGCTTTCGCCGCCCTCAAGCCCGCCGCGGACGACTTCCGCATCTTCTGGGACAACGCCTACATCGTCCACGGCTTCCGGGACAGGGACGACGAGCTGATGAACATCTTCGAAGCCTGCAAGAAGTACGGCAGCGAGGACATGGTCTATGAGTTCATGTCCACCAGCAAGGTCACGTTCTCCGGCGCGGGCGTCGCCGCCTTTGCCGCCAGCCGGAACAACATCCGGTTCATCACCAAACAGATGAGCGTGCAGACCCTGGGCTACAACAAGATCAACCAGCTCCGGCACGTCCACTACTTCCGCACCCCTGACGGCATCCGGAAGCACATGCGCAAGCAGGCCAACTATCTGCGCCCCAAGTTCGACATCACCCTGGCCGCGCTGAAATCCGGCCTGGAGGAGGCGGAGATCGGCTCCTGGACCAACCCCAACGGCGGCTATTTTATCAGCTACGACGGCCTGCCCGGCACCGCCAAGCGCTGCGTCAGCCTGTGCCTGGACGCGGGCGTCCGCCTCACGGACGCGGGCGCGGCGTTCCCCTACGGCATCGACCCGGAGGATAAGAACATCCGCATCGCCCCCAGCTATCCCGCCACCGCGGAGCTGTACAAGAGCATGACCGTGTTCTGCATCTGTCAGAAGATCGCCGCGCTGGAGACGCTGCTGGGACAAACCCCCGAGCAGCTCCCCCTCGCCCCCGCCGCGGAGCCCGCCGGAGAGTGATAAAACCACAGCGGAAGAGTGATTAGTGGCTAGTGGTTAGTGGCTAGTGGTTAGTGATATAGATCGATCACGAAGCTCCGGATAAAAAGATTCGACCTGTGCAGTTGGGAAAACAGCGCTCACGGAAAAAAACCGCACCAATTCCCTCCCCCATCAGGGACTTTTGCCGATCAGAAAACATGCCGGGGGCATGTTTTCCGGCA
>JAFTBW010000025.1 GCA_017455015.1 Oscillospiraceae bacterium
AGCCAGACGGATGAAGCCCTTTTCCAGCCCCCGCAGATCGATGGCGGCCTCCTCCATGCGATGCTGGGCATTGCAGATCGCCGTGATATAGGGGAGCAGCACCCGCCCGTCGGCGGTCAGAGTGACGCCGCTGCGGTTGCGCGCCAGCAGCGGCAGTCCGACGTCAGCCTCCAGCGTCTGTATGGCATGGCTGACGGTGGACTGGGTGAAGCCCAGCTCCTCGGCGGCGCGGGTGAAATTGCCCCGCTCCGCTACCTTGAGAAAGATCTGATATCGGGTGATGTTCATAGGGACCCTCCTGCTGTTTGTTGGGTTCAGTATAGCAATCGGCAGGATGGAAAGCAAGCATATCATCGAATTATTCGATGATATTAATGAAAAACATTCGTTTTACAAATCGTCAGCCGCGCGGTATACTCGTATCAAAGAAACGAAGATGAGGAAAGAAAAATGAACTTTGCACTGAATATGAACCGCTGCGCCGCTTGCGGCAGCACGGATGTGAAGGTGGAGAACGGAACGTATATCTGCCGCACCTGCGGCGAAAAGCTGGACCACGGCATGAGCGCCGGGGACCTGGAGAAGATCCAGCGTGCCGTGCTGGGCGGAGATCAAAAGGCTGCTCAGGAGCTGCGCGCCAAGTACAGTGACCTGGACATCGTCACCTGGAGCAGCGCCGACCGGCTGCAGAACTGATTTGGGAATACCGGGGCGAGGTATGGGCAACCCTGTCCCGCGTACTCTGCTTTTCCATGAGCTGTGCCAGGGAGGGGGCGGCAGGATCAAATCCTGCCGCCCCCTCCCGCGTTTTGCCCGGGACGGATGCGCTCACCATGACAGCCGGCTCGTGATCAGGTAATGAAACAGGAGCGCCGTGCAAAAGAAAAGGCAGCGGTGCAGGATCAGCCTGCGCCGCTGCCGATTTGTGTTCTCACAGGGCAAATGCGTCCAACGGGTCATCCTGCTTCCAGCGGTGATTTTTTTCCTCCAGCAGCAGCGCCATGGCGTTGGAGCTGCCCCATTCCGCCGCCAGGTCGATGAGGCGGGCCAGCTCCCGCTCCGGTACGGCGGGCAAAAACGTTTCCAGCCGCAGGTCGTCCCGCTGTGCCAGCGTGACCGCTGCCGCCCGGTCCAACAGGTTTACCACGTGGTTGACCTGGTGGTCGTAGACGTCAAAGCGGAAGTCCTCCAGCCGGGCGTAGGTGGTGCCGATCATGTCGGTGTAGTCGTAGCCGGCGGGGAGTACCGTCTCATACGCCAGGTCACAATGCTCCGTTTTGATTTCAATGTTGTTGTGGTAGGCCTGCAGGCGGATGCCCTCCGCGTCCCGGTCTGCCAGATCCCGGAAGGCCACCGTGATCCCCTGATAGCGGTCCCGGCAGATCTCACTCTCGTCGTGGGCCACCTCTTCCACCTGCACAAAGGGCTGGTGCAGGCAGTTGTTGTGGAAATACATCCGCCAGGCTTCCGTTTCCTCCGGCGCCAGATCCATGGGGTGCGCCAGGCGCACCGGCGCATCATCCGCCACGGTGAACGGGCGGCCGTATGCGTCCACCGTCTCCGTGCCTTTCAGCAGGAAGCTGCGGCCGTTTTGCGCCCAGACCACGTTTTCCGCCGCTTGACGCAGCACCGGATGGCCGAGATACGCCTTGCCCCAGTCCCTGCCGGACCGGTGGACCCCGCCGCTGAGAAAATCCCGGAACAGCTGGCGGCGGCGGGAGGCGGCCACCTGTTCGCGAAGGGCGTCGTTTTCCCCGCCGGGCAGCACGGAATCCAGCAGGAACGGCTCGCCGACGCCTCGCAGGGCGGCATACCGTGTCAGTACGCCCCGGTCTGCCGCCAGGATGATGGCCTCCCGACTGTCGTTCAGCAGCAGCGCCTCTCCCGCGGCATAGATGCTGCTCCACTCCCGCGTGCGCCAGTCCGCTATCATCTGCTGCAGAGCCGTCCCCGACGCAAACCGGAAGATGGGGACGATCAGCTGCGGGAAAAGGCGGATATTCACCGCCCGCCAAAGCCATTCCAGCATGGCGGAAAAGGAGTCGGGCTCCAGCTGCTCTGCCAGAGCGTCCGCCCTCCCGTCGAAGCGGTAAGTATGGTAGTGGTTCCGCTCATACTGCTTTCCGTAAGCCGCCAGAACGGCGCAAACGACCTCCCGGGGGGCGGGGCCGCGATCTCCCTGCAGCCGCACCTCCGGCAGCTCTGCCGGAAGGCAGTCAGACAGCCATCCGGGGATTCCGCCGGAGCACTCCAGTATCCGGCAGGCTGTCTGCCGCAATTCGTCCGTCACGTTCCGACTCTCCCTTCCCCTGGCTTACAGGCCCAGATCCGTCATCTCACTCAAGATCTCCCTCTGCCGCTGGTTAAACAACAGATCCCGGTTATGGGCGTAGTACTCCTCGCAGCCGTAGCGGCCGATGAACCGGGCGGTGTGGCTGTTGGCGGTCAGCTCCGTCACGGCGATCAGGAGCTCCTGGCCGGCAGAGAAGGCCTTTTCGCAGAAGCGGAACAGATGCGACATTTTGCCGCCGGTCTCCGCGGCCATGGTGCGCAGCTTTTCCACCTGGCCGGCATAGGCCGACTGCAGGGCCCCGAATACGGCCGCTCCCTCTTCCGCGCCGCACTGCTCCACCGCCGCCTTCAGCCCGTCCAGCAGCTCCGCTTCCCGCTGCAGCGCGGCTTCCGCGTCCTCTTTGCGGGCGGCGGACAGGCTCTTCTTTGCCAGCGCCTCCTCCTGCTGCTCCAGCCAGGCCGTGGCTTCTGCCCGGTTTCCCGCCGCGGGCAGAGTTTTCAGCAGCCGCAGGCGGTCCCGCAGGTCGGTGAGGGCATCTTCCGTCAGACAGACCTGTTTGGCAGAGGACGCAACCGCCTCCAGCAGCAGACCCATCAGCGTCAGCCGCTCATCGAACCGGGCGTCCCGGGCCCGCTGCAGAATGGTCTCGTCCTCCGCGCCGCTCAGGATCCTGTCGATCTGATAGTCGGAGCGGTACTTCTGGAACAGGTCGTAGTAGATGGCAAAGTTCCGGGCGATCTTGGGGTGCTGGAGGTACTGTGTCATCAGCTTCTCATCCGGGGCCAGGCCGTTCAGCTCGTACAGATGAAGCATATCCGAAAGATCCGTCCAGCCGCGGGCGGTCACAAACCGGCGGCCCTCCGCGGTGGTTTCAATGCGGTAAAAATCGTCCTTGCGGACGTCCAGATAGGTCAGCACCGCCGCATGGACTCCGATATCCCTGGCATAACTCCGCCACGCCTCATAATCCGGCTCCACGTCGATGCGCTTCAGGCGGTCCCAGGTGGCGATGTCAAACTCCCGGACGGAGCGGTTGTACTCCGGCGGATTGCCCGCCGTCACCACGATCCAGCCCTCCGGCACCCGGTGGCGGCCGAAGGTCTTGTACTGCAGAAACTGCAGCATGGCCGGGGCAAGCGTTTCGGACACGCAGTTGATCTCGTCCAGGAACAGGATGCCCTCCCGGCAGCCGGAAGCTTCCATGGCGTCGTATACGGAGGCGATGATCTCGCTCATGGTGTACTCGGAGATGTCGTACTCCGTGCCGCCGTAGTTTTTCTTGGTGATAAAGGGCAGGCCGAGGGCGCTCTGGCGGGTGTGGTGGGTCATGGAGTAGGACACGAAGCCCACTCCCAGCTCAGCCGCCGTCTGCTCCATGATGGCCGTCTTTCCGATACCCGGAGGGCCCATCAGGAAGATCGGACGCTGCCGCTCCGGCGGCATCCGGTAGCGGCCGAAGCGGTCCTTGGTGAAATACGCCGTCATAGCGTTGCGGATCTGCACTTTTGCCTCGTCTATGGTCATGACCGACTCCCCCTCTCCTGTCCGTTCAGAGCGGACAGCAGCTCGTCTTTTTGCATCACCAGCCGGATGGCCCACGGCGGGACCTTCGGCGGCTCATGATCCTCTTTCAAAAACAGAAAGGCCGCGGGATACGCCGGGGGACGCTTGGGGAACGTCCCGTAGCCGTCCGTCAGATACAGGACGCCTTTCAGATTGGTGAATTCCCCGGCCTCTATCAGCTCGTCCACCAGCTGGAACACCGGGCGGAAGTCCGTTCCCCCCAGGCCCTTCAGCTGCATGGCGGACAGGTATTCGTCAAATTCCTTCCGGGTGGTGAGCTTCACGTGCTCCTGTACCGCCGCGTCGCACTGGATGAGGTGCAGGTTGAAGCCGTCGAAAAAGCCGTCCTTGCTGCCCAGCAGGTCGCAGGTCTTCTGCACGAAAGCCTGCGCCAGATCTCCGGCAACCGAGCCGGAGGTATCGATGGCGATCACCAGCTCCCGCACGCTGCGGATTTCCCGGTACTCCAGAGGCTCGATCAGCGGCATATTGCCGTAGAGCTGCAGGCCGTACGTATAGTAGATATAGTCGAACTCGTCCGGGCTCAGCCGCATCACCTCGCCCAGGGACATAAAATTCCGCAGGAATTCCCGGTAGTCGTACCGCTCCCGGTTCACTTCCTTCAGATTCTGCAGCAGACTGCCGGCCTTGTTGCCCTTTCGGATGAAAAAGCCCTCCAGCTCCGCGAGCATCCGCTCGGAGATCTCTTTCCACTCCTGCTCCTCGCGCCTGCGCTGCCGCTCCAGCTCCTTTTCCTCCGAAGAGCCGTCCGGATCGGGGCGGCCGCCTCCGCCGCCCTCCTGGCCGGCGCCCGGGCCGGCGTTCAGGTCCTTGAGCAGCTCCGGCCAGTACCAGGAATCGTGGACGTCCGCGCCGAACAGAGACTCCCACTGTTCAAACTGTTCCAGCTCCGGCGGATCCTTCCGCAGCCGGTGGTAGATCTGCTCCGCCGTCATCAGCGGCGCAAGCTGCCGCCACTGGGCGAACACCGCCTCCTTCTCGCCGTCCGCGGTGGTGGAGAGCGCCGGGAGATCCAGCTCCGAAATGGCGTGCTCCACCGCCATGTCACAGGCCAGATTCCACAGCTTCGGGTACATGCCCTCCGCGCCGTACATATGCCTGAAAACGCAGTGAAGCGTCAGATGCAGGTAGTTCCGCACCGGCAGGGCCGGATGGAGGCGGTACTGTCTCAGCAGCAGCCGGGGAGAATACAGCAGACGCGTTCCGTCGGTGCAGAAGCCGCCGGCGTCGAAGCGCATCCACTGCAGGCGGCCCACCGCCGCATCCAGGAACCGCAGATTCAAAAGGAGCGTATTCCTGGCCTGCTTCAGCACTTTTCGCGCCAGCACGTCCAGACGCTCTTCCAGCTCCTGCGCGTCCCGGTCCGCCCAGTGGGGCGTCTGACCGCTTTTTTCATCTGCCACGGATACAACTCCTCTCCCCGTTTATTCCCGCCTGCATGGAAAGCCGGTCACCTATCACGCTTCTGCAGGACTTCACCGTTTGGGTCTGTTGACAGGATTATACCATAGCATATCTCGCACTTCAATGAAATGACGAACAAAATGTGGGAGGACAGGGGGGACAGCTTCCCTTTTTCTCGGGGAAAGAGGAATTATTGGTCAAAAACTGCCGCAGCAGTTGAAAAAGTACGCGAATATGGTATAATTACATTACTATGTACCACGGCAGATAATCCCGGCTCGCCCATAAGCGCCAAGACCTACGTGAACGGCGAGACCACCACGGAGGCCCGGTACTACTATGCCGGGAACCAGTTGGCGAAGATGACCCGTGGCGACAAGACTCTGGTATTCACCTACGACAGCCTGGGTCCCCGGTCTGTGGTCTACAACGGAAGCAACTACTACTACCTGCGCAACGCCCAGGGGGATGTGCTGGGCATCGTCAGCGCCTACGGCGCGGTGGTGACCTCCTACACCTACGACGCCTGGGGCAACGTGCTGAGCGTCACCGGCTCCATGTCGGGCACCCTGGGGACGCTGAATCCGCTGCGCTACCGCGGCTACGTCTACGACACCGAGACGAAGCTGTACTATCTCAACTCCAGGTACTATAACCCCGCCGTTGGCAGATTTATCAGCGCGGATACGCCGGAGGTTGCGACCCTGTCTCCCGGCAGCGCCACCTGGGACAAGAACCTCTTTGCCTACTGCGACAACAACCCTGTCATGAGAAAAGATGACGGGGGACAGTTATGGACAGTATGGGCAACATTTTGCACTGTATCTGGTGCATTTATCGGCGGTGTTACTCAGGTTGTCTCGAACATTTCAACAGGTGAACACTGGAGTGATGGGCTATTCGGAGCGATTGCTGGTGGTGCTGCGTATGGTGCAGTAATTGGGACAACAGGGAACGAAGTTGCAGCCTCTTATGCAAGCGCTGCAGCATCGTCATTTGTCGACAGGGCAGTATCATATATCCCAGGTCTAGCTGAATTCAATGGAAATGATTCTGTTCGAGAACTAACGGGTAAGAATATTGCAAATTCCTTAGCAGACACCCTCGTTGATACTGCGGTGAAAGGAACGACTACTGCGATAACAAGTAA
>JAFTBW010000184.1 GCA_017455015.1 Oscillospiraceae bacterium
ATTAGCCTGTCGGTAACCAATCCACGTATAACAGAGTGGCTAAGGCCGGAATCTGTTTCATCGGACTCCCGGCGTATGCCTCCAGAATCGACCTACTGGAAAAGAAAGGCAGACTGCACAAAATCCTGGCTGGTATTTTGTCGGATTGCCATCTTGACAAATGGTCACTTCATAACAGGAACTGTCACGAAATAAATTGCGCAATTATGGCGCAGGATTTTTTGCCGGCAGCGAGGCGGAAAAGCGCAGGAATACTTTGTGTATTTCAAGCTTTGACAACGAAGCTGCCGGTGAAAAAGGCCAGCCAGAATGTGCAAGTTATTTCGGGACAGTTCCTAAAACGAAAACAGGCAACAGCCGCAAAAGCGCCTCCGCCGGGGGCGCTTTTCGACATGCCCTCTGCGCAAACTGGCACGCAATTTGCAGCAGGACAGGCAAGCACATTTCAATTCCCGTCGCAGGGACGTCAATCGGAAAACAAATTTGCAAAGGAGAAACATCATGAATATCGCTTTAGTCATGGAGTGGAGCACCAGCGCGAAAAACGAGACCGTCAACGAGGTGCTGACCAAGGCCGCCCAGGCCAAGGGCCACAGCGTGGTCAACTACGGCCAGTACAACATGGAGGACAACCGCCAGACCTACAACCAGAACGCCATCTTCACCGCGGTCCTGCTGGCCTCCGGCGCGGCGGACTTTGTGATCACCGGCTGCGGCACCGGCGAGGGCGCCATGCTGGCCTGCAACTCCATGCCCGGCGTGGTCTGCGGCCTGGTGGCCGACCCCGCGGATTCCTACCTGTTCACCCAGATCAACGGCGGCAACTGCCTGTCTCTGCCTTACAACAAGGGCTGGGGCTGGGCCGCGGAGGTCAACCTGGAGTACATGTTTGAAAAGCTGTTCGTCCAGGCCCCCGGCGGCGGCTATCCCCCTTCCGCCGCTGCCAGCGAGCAGCGCAACGCCGCTCTGCTGAACAAGCTGAAGGGCGTCTCCCACCGCTCCCTGGAGGAGATTTTGAACGCCGAAGACCCCGACATACACGAGATGGTCGTCAACGCTTTCGCCGGCAAGCGGATGGAGCTGTTCCGCGCCAACTGCAAGGACGCGGCCATCCTCAAGCTGGTGGAGGGCGCTATCGCAAAATAATTACTGTGCGCTTCGCGCGAAATCCCCTCATCCGGCCCTTTGGGCCACCTTCCCCCCAGGGGGAAGGCTATGCAAAGACACCGCCGCCGTCTCCCTCTGCGGGGGGACGGCGGCGAAAAAGAAGCGGTCAGGGAAGCGCTGACGAAAGCGGTATGCGCGGGGCTTTATTCAGTGTTTCCCCGGCGTTTCCTCAAAGGAGGGCAAACGGACATGCTATCCCTGAATAACGGCATCTATCAGCACCAGACGGTCACGACCCATCTGGTGCAGGACATGAACATCCTCCAGATGAGCGCCATGGAGTTGGAGGAGTATTTGGGAAAGCTGTCCCTGGAAAACCCGGTCATCGAGCTGGACGAGGACGAAAAGGACCGAGCCAAGGCGCAGATGGAGTTCCAGCGCAAGCAGGACTGGCTGGCCTCCACGGACCGGCAGAACCGGGTGTACTACCAGAACGACCGGGACGACGGCTCGCCGGAAAACTACTGGAAGGACGAGACGGCGGAGGAGGATCTGGCCTCCTATCTGAAAAACCAGCTTCTCCTGGCGGAGTACAGCAAAACGCAGTGGGAAATCGTGGATTACCTGATCCTGTCTCTGGACTCCCGGGGCTACTGCCAGGAGGACCTCTCCGCCGTGGCGGCCCACAAGGGCGTTCCGACGGAGACGGTGGAGGCGCTGCTGCGGGACATCCAGGCCCTGGACCCCGCCGGCGTGGGCGCAAGGAGTCTGGAGGAGTGCCTGGATTTGCAGGTCCGGCGGTATCACCCCGAGTCCGTGCTGATCCGGCGCATCATCCGGGAGCATCTGCCGGAGGTGGCGAAGAACCACCTGTCGGACATCGCCCGGAAGCTGGGCGTCTCCCTCTCCGCCGTGACGGAGTGCTGCGCGGAAATCAAGTCTTTGAACCCCAAGCCCGGAAACGCGTTCAGCGGCAGGGAGCAGCTCCGCTACATCACGCCGGACGCCCTCGTACTGCAAAGCGGGGACGGCTTTGAGGTGCTCATCAACGAGCACCAGTACCCCAGCTTTCAGATCAGCTCCTATTACCGCCATCTGGAGCAGACCACCGACGATCAGGAGGCCCGGGAGTATCTGCGTGACAAGATTCAGCAGGCCAACCGGCTCACGGACAGCATTTCCATGCGGCAGCGGAACCTCTCCCGGGTGCTGGATTTTCTGGTGGAGCGGCAGGAGGACTTTTTCCGCTACGGCCCCGGCCACAAGCGGCCCCTGAAGCTCTCGGACATCGCCATGGAGTTCCAGATGCACGAGTCCACGGTCAGCCGGACGCTGCGCAGCAAATATCTGCAATGCTCCTGGGGCGTCTACCCTCTAAGCTATTTTCTGACCGGCATCTCCACCGTCTCCCAGGCGGACGGGGAGGAGCAGACCCAGGAGCACGTCAAGCTGGCCATCAGCGAGATCGTCCGGGCGGAGAACAAGAAAAAGCCCCTCAGCGACGAGGCGATCCGGACAAAGCTGCAGGAGCAGTTCGGCATCGGCATCGCCCGCCGGACCGTGAACAAGTACCGCCAGGAGCTGAACATCCCGGACAAGAGCGGCAGAAAGGACTGGAGCCTGTGATCTGTCCCTGGACAGCCACCCTCAGCGTCAACGCCGGGCTGGCCCTGCGCTCGGAGGACCTTTGCGTGTGGATCGACGCGCTGCACGACGAAAAGGTGCCGGATTTCTCCACGATGACGCCGGAGCGGCAGGAGGCGCTCTTTGCCTCCCCCGCCTTTCGGGACCCGGACCTGATCTGCTTTACCCACTGCCACCCGGACCACTATTCCCGCACGCTGTGCGCGCGGGCGGAGCGGACGTACCCCGACGCCCGTGTCGCGCTGCCGGAGCCCTGGCGTCCGGAGCAGATCCGTCTTTCCGGGACCGAGACGCTTCTCACCGTGAAGGGGCGGCTTTTCTGTTTCCGCCGTCTGACCCACGAGGGAGAGCAGTACGCCCTCGTGCCCCACTATGGGCTGATGATCGAGGATGAGGGAGACCGGCTTCTGGTGCTGGGGGACTGCGCTCCTCAAAGCCCGGAGGTGCGGGAGTGGACCGCCGGGCTGCAGATCGACACGGCTGTCGTCACCTTCCCCTGGATCACCCTGCCCCGGGGGCGGGCGTTCCTCACGGGGGAGCTTCGGCCGAGGCAGCTTGTCGTCTACCATCTCCCCCTGGCGGAGGACGACGTGTACGGCTACCGAAAGGCCGCGCGGAAAGCCGCCGATGCTCTGACGGGTTTCGACAGCGTCCAACTGCTGACGGAGGCGTTCCAGACGATCGAGCTGTAGGACGGGATTGGGAGAGATAAAAATGTATTACGAGGACATTCAGACCGGCGACCGGCGCATACTGCCGGAGGTTCGGGTGGAGCGGGAGAAAATGCTGGACTTCTCCCGGCAGTACAACGGGGCGCTCTGCCACGTCAGCGACGAATTCGCCGCCCGCACCCGGGCGGGGGCGATCACCGCGCAGGGCATCTACACCTTCGCGCTGCTATGGGGGCAGTACGCGCCCAACAACTTCGGGCAGGCGCAGGACATCGGCGGCTCGGACCTGAACATGGAGTTTTTCCGTCCGGTCTTCGCCGGGGACGTGCTGCACGGCCTGGCATACGTGGAGAGCAAGACGGACCGGAACCCCTACAACGGCGCGATCCGGGTCGTGATGGAGGTCTACAATCAGCGCGACGAGCTGGTGCTCCGCTCCCGCTCCTCCAGCGTGATTTTGAAACGGGAGCACCCCTGAATCCGCTCAGGGGGCGAACAGCAGCGCCAGGACCTCCTCCGCCGTGATGCTCCCGAAGTAGTCCGGGACGGCAAAGCGCGCCAGGACGGCCCCAACGGCCTCCGGCGTGAAGGGAACGCCCTCCAGGGCGCGGCACAGGGGATCGAGGGAGCGTTTGGAGAGAAAATCTCCGTAAAAGCCGATGGACCGGATCACGTCCCCCGATAAAGAGGCGTAAAACTCCAGGGTCCCTCCGGCATAGCGGCGGGAGGCGTGGACCTCCGCCGCCGGGGAGCGGCCGTAGGTCCACGCCCAGGTCTCGTATTTCTCCCGGCGCAGGCGGTCCACCTCCCGCTTTTCCGCCTCCGTCAGCGCGCCGGAGACACAGCCGCCCGCGGAAAGCGCGGCTTTCAGGTAGTCCCAGAACCGGCGCAGGGTCATATCCTCCGGCAGCGCGTCCCGGATGTTCCCCACCCTGCTGCGCACGGACTTGCCCACCTTGCTTTGGAATTTCTGCGGGTCCGCCCGGAGGGCGGAGGCGATGGCCTCGGGGTCGGAATCAAAGAGCAGCGTACCGTGGTGGAGGATTCTCCCCCCGGCGATTTTTTGCGCCGTCCCGGAGACCTTTTTCCCCGCAACGAGAATGTCGTTGCGCCCGGTGGCCTCTGCGTCGGCCCCCAGCGCGCGCAGCGCGCGCACCACGGGACGGGTGAAGCGCTCCATGGATAGCTGGTCCTCCGGCCGGTAGTCCGTCAGAAAGGAGTAGTTCAGGTTGCCCAGATCGTGATAGACAGCGCCGCCGCCGGTGGCCCGGCGCACGACCTTGACGCCGTGAGCCTCGATCCAGGGACGGTTGATCTCCGCCTCGGTGATCTGGTTGTTGCCCACCACCACGGTGTTTTGGTTCTGCCAGAGGATCAGGTAGTCCCCGTCCCTGCGGCGGGTCAGGACGTATTCCTCAAAGGCCAGGTTGAAGCAGGGGTCAAGGGAACCCGTCTCCAGATAGATCATGCCGCTGCGTTCCATAAAGTGCGCCCCCATAACGTTTTGATTGCAGTATGCAAATTTTATGCCAAAATGGCATGGGATTTGCATCTGTTTTCTGATGCCGTTTTCGCGCGATACGGGCAACAGGCCCCGGTTGCGTCCGCGCAACGGCCTTGCGCAGGCGCAAAACACGGCAGATTCTACATCATGTGACAGGGAGGATGAATATGGGTGATTTCACGGGAAAGGTGGTCGCCGTTACCGGCGGCACCAGCGGGATCGGCTATGCCGCGGCGAAGACGTTTCTCGACCACGGGGCCAGCGTGGTGATCGGCGGCAGGCACATCTTCAAGGGCGCGGCAGCGGCGGAGCGGCTGGGCGGGCCGGACAGGGTGCGCTTTTTCGCCATGGACGCGGCCTCGGAGGAGGACGTGCGGCGCTTTGTGGCCTACGCCGTGGAGAGCTTCGGGCGGCTGGACGTGGCTGTGGCCTCCGCCGGGATCAGCGGCTTTACCCTGGACGTGTACGACACGGAGGTCTGGAAGCAGACCCTGGAGACCAACCTGTACGGCGTTTTCTATCTGAACAAGTACGCCGTGGAGCAGATGCGCCGTCAGGGCGGCGGAGCGATCGTGAACGTGGGCTCCGCCACCAGCGTGGTGGGCAACGCGGGCACCGTCTGCTATCCCGCCGCCAAGCACGGCGTGGCGGGGCTGACAAAGTCCGCCGCCATCACCCACGCCAGGGAAAATATCCGCGTCAACTGCGTGGTCCCCGGCTTTGTGACCACGCCGCTGACGGCAGGCGTGCCGGAGGAGGACTTTGCCCGGAATCTCGCCATGGTCCCCATGGGCCGGGCCGCCCGGCCGGAGGAGATCGCCGCCGCCATCCGCTTTCTCGCCGGCGACGAGGCCAGCTATGTGACCGGCAGCCTGCTGACGGTGGACGGCGGCTACACGGCGCAATAAAAACCCAAAATCCCGCCTCTGCTTGTCAAACAATTGGCATAGTTTTTGCAAATGGTACGGCGATGGTGTTTTCGCGCCGCTTTATCCGCCAACGGCAGCGCAGCGCGGGCATTCGGGGAAATCAGGGCAGTCTTTTCGCCTTTTTCCTAATAGATGGGGAAAAAAAGGATTTGCCGTGCCATCTTCCCTGAATATAATACAATCATATTCAACAGGAGGGGGTGGCGCCAAAGCGGTAACAGGCTGCGCATTTGCAACGGCTGCGTTGCAAAAATGAGAGGAATGAAAATAACAAATGAAAGGAACAAAAACAATGAAAAAGAAACTGCTTTGCTCTGTCCTCGCGCTGGTCATGGTACTGGCGCTCCTCGCCGGCTGCGGCAGCACCTCCACCGGCTCCGCCGGCCAGACCTCCACCGATTCCGGCTCCAGCACTACCGCGGCCTCCGGCGGCTCTGACAGCGCCCCCGCTGCCGGCGCCGGCAAAAAGATCGCTTTCTCCGTCCCCTCCCTGGGCAACGACTTCATGGTCGCCGTCTCCGGCGCCATGCAGGCCGCTCTGGAGGAGCGCGGCTGCACCCTGCAGATCGACTCCGCCGACGGCGACGTGACCAAGCAGTCCGATCAGATCGAAAACTACGCTTCCATGGGCTTTGACGCCCTGGTCATCTGGCCCGTGAACGCCCAGGGTCTTTCCAGCGTGGTCAAGCGCGTGGAGGAGCAGGGCATTCAGGTTCTGGGCTTCACCAACCCCATTGAGGGCGCCACCGCGAGCATGGTCAGCGCCGACGACTACGGCATGGGCGTCAGCGAGGCCGAGATGGCCAACGACTGGCTGAAGACCGCCTATCCCGACGCCGCCGACGGCTCCGTCAAGGTGCTGTTCATCGCCTCCAACGCCACTCCCGAGGCCGTGCAGCGCTCTGACGGCATCCAGACCCTCACCGAGATGAATCCCGCCGTCAGCCCCCTGGTGGAAATCATCGACTGGAACGACTCCAACGCCGCCCGCAACACCACCGAGAACGCCCTGCTGGTCAACCCCGACATCAAGCTCATCTGCGCCGTCAACGGCACCAGCGCTGTGGCCGCCAACTCCTATGTGATGAGCGCCGCCTCCCCGGTGGACGACAAGGCCGGCTTCGCCGTGTTCGCCGTGGACGACACCCAGGAGATCGACGACAACATCCGCGCCTCCGCCAACAATGAGAGCTGCCTGCGCGGCACCGTCTCCATGGGCAGCATCGCCGACACCGTCAACGACTTCATGAAGGCCATGAACCCCTTCATCGACGGCGGCAAGATCGAGACCGTCAACGGCTCCGCTTTCAAAATCACCCCGGAGAGCCTCTCCTGAGCCCCCTCTCCCACAGACAGCAGTATGATACACAAGTCCCCGCGGCCAAAACCACGGGGACTTTTTTAAGGAGTGGAGGAATATGGAGCAAAAAGTCGTATTGAAAATGAAAGGCATCTCCAAGTTCTACCCGGGCGTCGTGGCCCTGGACAAGGTGGATCTGGAGGTGCGCGAGGGCGAGGTCCACGCGCTGCTGGGCGAAAACGGCGCGGGCAAGTCCACCCTCATCAAGGTCCTCTCCGGCGCGGTACACAACGAGGAGGGAACCATCTGGATCAACGGCAAGGAATTCAATCACATGACCCCCGCCGAGTCCAGAGCCAACGGCGTGGAGGTCATCTACCAGGAGTACAACCTGATCCCAGCCCTCTCCGCCGCGGAAAACATCTGCCTGGGCAACCAGATGCACGGCATCGTGAACATGAAGGAGCAGATCCGCACCGCCCAGGAGCTCTTTGACAAATACCACATCAACGTCAACCCCCGGGCCCCGGTGGCCTCCCTCCCCACCGCCAAGCAGCAGTTGGTGGAGATCACCAAGGCCATCTCCAAAAATCCGAAGATCATCGTCATGGACGAGCCCACCGCCCAGCTCACCGTGGCGGAGGTGGAGAACCTCTATCAGATCATCAAGAATCTGAAGGAAAAGGGCACGGCCATCATCTTTATCTCCCACCGCATGGACGAGCTGTTCGCCGTCACGGACCGGGTCACCATCATGCGGGACGGCCAGTACGTCACCACCGTGAACACGGCGGAGACCAACCGGGACGCCCTCATCGCCCTGATGGTGGGCCGCGAGCTCAAAAGCAACGGCCCCCGGCAGAGCGTTGCCACCGACGAGGTGGTCCTGGAGGTGGAGGACATCAGCGGCTACAGCAACGACCGCTGCTCCTTCAAGCTGCACAAGGGGGAGATTTTGGGCTTTGCCGGACTGGTGGGCGCGGGACGCACGGAGCTGATGCGGCTGGTGTTCGGCGCGGACAAAAAGCTCTCCGGCACCGTCAAAATCCGGGGGCAGGAGGTCAACATCCGCTCCCCCCAGGACGCCATCCGTGCGGGCATCGGCCTGATCCCCGAGGACCGGAAGCAGCAGGGCGTGTTCTTAAACCAGGCCATCTCCTGGAACAACGCCATCGGCAACATCCGGGGCGTCACCACGGGCGGTCTGATCGACGAGAAGAAAATTCTCAAGCAGGCGGAGGAGTACAAGGACCGGCTTAAAATCAAGGCTCCCAGCGTCGCCCAGCTCGTCCGCAACCTCAGCGGCGGCAACCAGCAGAAGGTGGTCCTGGCCAAGGTCCTGGCGGCCGAGACAGACATCGTCATCTTCGACGAGCCCACCCGCGGCATCGACGTGGGCGCCCGCGCGGAGATTTACGAGCTGATGAACGAGCTGGTGAACGAGGGCAAGAGCATTCTCATGGTCTCCTCGGACATGGAGGAGCTGCTGGGCATGTGCGACCGCATCATCGTCCTGGCGGAGGGCAAGATTACCGGCGAGTTCACCCGCCCCGAGTTCGACCAGGAAAAAATCATGAGCAAGGCATCCGTGGATTAAGGAGAGAGAGTTATGGAAAAATCGTCCTTCAAGTCTTTTGTGAAAAACAACATGATGTGGCTGATCCTGATTATCCTGCTGGTGGCGTTCGCCATCCTGTCCCCCAACTTCAGGTCTTTCCGCAACATCATGAATATCCTGACCCAGAACGCTTACTTCATTATCACCACCATCGGCGTGGCCGTCATCATGATCAGCGGCGGCACCGACCTGTCCACGGGCCAGGGCATCGCCTGCACCGGCATCATGGTGGCGATCCTGATGCAGGCCGGCGTCTCCGTGTTCCTCGCCTGCCTGCTGGGCATCGTGTTCGCGGTGATCCTCTCCGCGTTCAACGGCCTCATGGCGAACATCCTCAAGATCCACCCCATGATCGTCACCCTGGCAACCATGACCATGTTCCAGGGCATCGCCTACATCATCTCCCAGTCCAAGTCCTTCTATAACTTCAGCGAGACCTATCTGAGCATCGGCCAGGGCTATGTGGGCCCCGTGTCCGTTCCCGTGATCATCACGATCATCATTGCGCTGGTGATGCACTTCATCCTGTCCAAGACCTGCTTCGGCCGCTTCATCTACGCCGTGGGCGGCAACCCGGAGACCGCGCACCTGGCCGGCATCAACGTGGGCAAGATCAAGATCATGGCCTTCGGCATGGCCGGCATCCTGTTCGGCATTGCCTCCATCGTGCTGACGAGCCGCGGCGGCTCCGCCAGCGCCAACATCGGCCCCAGCGTCACGTTCGACGCCATCACCGCCTGCGTGCTGGGCGGCGTGAGCTTCATCGGCGGCGCGGGCAAGGTGGCCGACGCCGCAGCCGGCTGCCTGGTGCTGGGCGTGCTGAGTAACGGCATGCAGATGATGGGCATGAGCGTCAACACCCAGTACGTCGTCAAGGGCGTCATCCTTCTGGCCTCCATCGGCTACGACACCTATCAGCGTCAGGCCAAGGTCAAGAAGAAAGCCGCCTGAGTTTTCCCCCTCAAAACACACAGCCTCCCCCGCAATGGGGGAGGCTGTGCTTTTTGGAGGGGGATGATACATGCAGTCCTCCGCCCGATGGGACGGATGACGCATCAGCTTATGGATACCGGCGGTTTTTCTCCGCTCGTAACTGTTTAGATACCCTCGTTGCCTCGCAGAGTTCCGCCGCGCACGGCGGAATAAAGTCCAATCCATTTTCGGCGGAAACCGCGTTTTCGCCGAAAATACTCCTCG
>JAFTBW010000026.1 GCA_017455015.1 Oscillospiraceae bacterium
GAGGCTTTTACCTCCATGCGCGCCAGAGGCGCCATGGTGACGGACATCGCCATCCTGGTGGTGGCGGCGGACGACGGCATCATGCCCCAGACCGTGGAGTCCATCAACCACGCCAAGGCGGCGAAGATTCCCGTGGTGGTGGCCATCAACAAGATGGACGTGCCGGGAGCCAACCCGGACCGGATCAAGCAGCAGCTCACCGAGTACGACATCGTGCCGGAGGAGTGGGGCGGCGACACCATCGTGTGCCCCATCTCCGCCAAGACCGGCGAGGGCATCGAGAATCTGCTTGAGAACCTGGTCGTCCTCTCCGAGGTCCAGGAGCTCAAGGCCAACCCCAACCGCGCCGCCCACGGCGCAGTGATCGAGGCCCGGCTGGACAAGGGCCGCGGCCCCATCATGACGGTGCTGGTGCAGAACGGCACTCTCCACACCGGCGACCTGATCATCGCCGGAACGGCGGTGGGCCGCGTTCGCGTCATGACCAACGACAAGGGCAGACGGGTACAGGAGGCCGGCCCCAGCGTGCCGGTGGAGATCACCGGCATCAGCGAGGTCCCCGCCGCCGGCGACGTGTTCGACGCCGTAAGCGACGAGCGCATGGCCAGAGAGCTGGTGGAGCAGCGCCGCCAGCAGAAAAAGAACGAGACCCTGGGCGGCAACCGGAAGGTCACGCTGGACGATCTGTTCTCCCAGATCCAGCAGGGCGAGCTCAAGGATTTCAACATCATTGTCAAGGCCGACGTGCAGGGCTCCGCCGAGGCGGTCAAGACCAGTCTGGAGAAGCTCAGCAACGAGGAGGTCCGGGTCAAGGTCATCCACTCCGCCGTGGGCGCCATCAATGAGAGCGACGTGATGCTGGCCGCCACCTCCGGCGCGGTGATCGTGGGCTTCAACGTCCGGCCGGAGACCTCCGCCCGGGACAACGCAGCCAGAAACGGCGTGGACATCCGGCTCTACCGGGTCATCTACGACTGCATCGGCGAGATCGAGGCCGCCATGAAGGGTATGCTGGCCCCGAAGTTCCGGGAGGCCCTGATCGGCCACGCGGAGGTCCGGGAGACCTACAAGGTCAGCAAGGTCGGCACCGTCTGCGGCTGCTACGTCACCGACGGCAAGATCCAGCGCGGCTGCAAGGTCCGGGTTCTGCGGGACAACATCGTCATCCACGAGGGCGATCTGGCTTCGCTCAGGCGCTTCAAGGACGATGTCAAGGAGGTGCCGGAGAACTACGAGTGCGGTATGCAGATCGAAAAGTTCAACGACATCCACGTGGGCGACGTGATCGAGTGCTTCGTGATGGAAGAAATCAAACAATAACAAGGTTTTCACGGGGGCGCGGAGACGCGCCCCCTTTTTGGGAGGGGTACTATGGCATCCAATCGACTCAGCCGCACCAACGAGGACATCAAATTTGTGCTGTCCCGGCTGCTGCCCCAGGTGAAGGACCCGCGGGTCAACCAGGGCGGCATGGTGAGCATCACCCGCGTGGACACCACCGGGGACCTGCGCTACGCCAGGGTCTATCTCAGCGTTTTGGGCGAGCTGCTGGAAAAGGAGTTTCAGAAGGGGCTGAAGTCCGCCGCGCCCTGGCTGCGGCGGGAGCTGGGCAGCGCCCTGAACCTGCGCTACACGCCGGAGCTGCAATTCATCCTGGACGACTCCATCCGACAGGGGGCCTATATCAGCTCTCTGATCGAAAAGCTGGACCTGCCGCCGGAGGCGGACGCGGAGGAGGAGGGGGAGCATGACGGTATCTGAGTTTGCCGACACGCTCCGGCAGCGGGACGATTTCCTGATCCTGACCCACACCCGCCCCGACGGGGATACCCTGGGCTCCGCCGCCGCCCTCTGCTCCGGCCTCAGGAGAGCAGGGAAAACCGCCGTGATTTATCCCAATCCCGAGGTCACGGAGCACTACCTGCCCATGGTCGCCCCTTATTTCGGACCCGAGCGGGAGGGTCAGTGCGTCCTCTGCGTGGACGTGGCCGGAGAGGAGATGTTCCCCAAGGGCTTCCGCCGGGGCAAGGCGGACCTCTGCGTGGACCACCACGCGAAAAACCCCGGCTTCGCCCCCCTTACCCTGCTGGACGGGGACAAGGCAAGCTGCGGCGAGATCGTCATGGAGCTGATCGAGCTGCTGTGCGGGGAACTGACAAAGGAGGAGGCGGACAGCCTCTATACGGCCGTGTCCACGGACTGCGGCTGCTTTGTCTACGGCAACACGCGGGCGGACACCCACCGGGCCGCCGCCCACCTGATGGACTGCGGTGCGGACGCAAAGCGGCTCAACAAGTCCCTGTTCCGCTCCGTCAGCTATTCCCGGCTGGTGCTGGAGGGCCTGATCTTCTCCTCCCTCCGGGCCATGAAGGACGGTCAGCTCGTCTCCGCCACGGTGACGCTGGACATGATGAAAAGGGCCGGAGCCACGGAGGACGACTGCGACGATCTGGCCTCCCTGCCGGGCCGGGTCCGGGGCAACCGGGCCAGCGTTCTGGTCCGGGAGCTTGCCCCGGGCAGGAGCAAGGCATCCATCCGCACCGACGGCAGCGTGGACGCCTCCGCAGTCTGCGCCCGCTTCGGCGGCGGCGGGCACAAAATGGCCTCCGGCTGCACCGCCGATCTGGGTCCGGAGGAGCTGACCGAGGCGCTGCTGGGCGCAATTGCCGAGGTGTGGCCTTGAACGGCATCCTTTTGGTGGACAAGCCCGCGGACTGGACCAGCTTTGACGTCTGCGGCAAGCTGCGGGGCGCGCTCCGGGAAAAGCGCGTGGGCCACAGCGGCACCCTGGACCCCATGGCCACCGGACTGCTGGTGGTGTTTCTGGGCAGGGCCACGCGGGCGGTGGAGTTTGCCGAGGCGGACGAGAAGACCTATGAGGCCGCGCTGCGCCTCGGCCTCGTCACCGACACCCAGGACACCACCGGAACGGTGCTGGAGACCCGCCCCGCGGCGGTGACGCGGGAGGAGCTGGAGCGGACGCTGGAGGGCTTCCGGGGGGAGATCGAACAGCTCCCCCCCATGTATTCCGCAATCAAGGTGGACGGGCAGCCCCTCTACAAATCCGCCCGAAAGGGGATCGAGGTGGAGCGGAAGGCGCGCCGGGTGACGATCCGGGAGCTGACCCTCACCGGGCAGCGGGACGGGGACTGGCTGCTGCGGGTGCGGTGCAGCAAGGGCACCTATATCCGTTCCCTCTGCCACGACATCGGACAGGCCCTGGGCTGCGGCGGCGTGATGAGCGCCCTGCGGCGCACGGAGGCCGGGCCCTTTTCCCTGTCGGCCGCCCATAGCCTGTCCGACATTTTGGATCTGGCCGCTGCGGGGGAGGCGGAAAAGCTTCTGCTCCCCGTGGACAGCCTCTTTCCGGCGGCAGCGCCCCTGAAGCTCTCCGTCAACCAGGAGAAGACCGTCCGCAACGGCGGGAGCTACTCCTGCCGTCTGGCGGAGGGGGACTACCGGCTCTACGGGCAAACCGGGGAATTCCTGGCTCTCGGCCGCCTGGAGCGGGGGACCATGCGCCCGGTCAAATCCTTTTTTGAAATTTCCTGACAGATTGAGGCGCGCCGCGCCCCGTGCGGGGGCGCGGCGCGGCAAGAGATTTGAGGTGTCTTTCCTTGGATGAGAGAAAAACCATACTGGCTCTCGGCTATTTCGACGGCATCCACCTGGGACACGCCGCGCTGATCCGCCGGACGGCGGAGCGGGCGGCGGAGATGGACTGCGTCCCGGCGGTGCTGACCTTTGACACGCACCCGGACCGGTTCGTCAAGGGGACCGCGGTGGAGCTGCTCAACAGCGCGGAGGACCGGAGCTTTATCCTCCGGCACTTTTTCGGCGTGGAGACGGTGTATTATATCCACTTCAATGCCGAGATTATGGGCATGGACTGGGAGACCTTTCTGGATCGGGTGACGGAGAAGTACCGTGTAGCGGGCTTTGTGGCGGGCTTTGATTTCCGCTTCGGCTCGGGCGGAGCGGGGGATGCGGAAAAGCTGGCGGCGTTTTGCCGGGAGCGCGGCATGAGCTGCGACGTGGTCCCGCCGGTGCTGCTTGACGGCGAGACGGTGCGCTCCACCCGCATCCGGGAGAAGCTGCGGCAGGGGGAGCTGGCGGAGGCCAACGCCCTGCTGGGCCGCCCCCAGTTGCTGACGGACCGGGTGAGGACCGGTTTCCGCCTGGGTCGCACCATGGACTTTCCAACGGTGAACATGCGTTTTGAGGACGGCGTGCTGATTCCGCGCTTCGGGGTCTACGCCGCCCGGGTGCTGCTGCCGGACGGCACGCTGCTTGACGGCGTCACCAACATCGGGATGCGCCCCACCTTCCACGGGGACCATGTCACGGTGGAGACCAACATCTTCGACTTTTCCGCGGACCTGTATGGGCAGCGGCTTGCGGTGTTTTTCCACGCTTTTCTGCGGCCGGAGCGGCCCTTTGCCTCCCCGGAGGAGCTGCGGGAGCAGATCGCCCGGGACGCGCAGGAGGCCCGGCGGGTCCTCGCCGCCCAGTCCGAGCGGCTGTAAAAAAACGGCGGCCCCGGAGGGGGCCGCCAAAGGTATATCCGTTTCTCTCTGTCTCACGGACACGACAATAGTATATCCCGTTTCCGCCGAAACAGCAAGGGGAAATTCTGGAAGTCCCAGTTCAGATTTTGGTCGATGAAAACCGCTTTCGTCGATTTCACGAAAAGTGAAACATGCAAGTGTTTCATCAGAATTGACAATTATGGTCGTGCGTGATAAAATTAAAATGCTCCATCCCGGAGCTGCGAAATGACGAAAGAGCGCTGCAATGATATAAAAGGCGGTCGGCTACTCCCTGACGAGGGGAGGGATGCTTAGGCACTGTCCAAAAATAAATGCCACATTCTGGCTTGCCTTTTCGACCTGTGCCTGCGTTGTCAAAGCTTGCAATACACAAAGTATTGCTGCGCTTTTCCGCCTTGGCACAGTCCAAAAATTCTTCGCCATAATTGTGGCA